>SKZB01000419.1 GCA_007127615.1 Phycisphaerales bacterium
ACTGCAACCGACCAAACCATCGAGGCATTCACCAGCCAGAAGTACAAGCACGGCTGGTCCACCGACATCGAGTCGGACAGCGCGCCGCCCGGCCTGAACGAAGACACCATCCGGTTCATCTCCGCCAAGAAGAATGAGCCGGAATGGATGACCGAGTGGCGCCTGAACGCTTACCGCGGCTGGCTTGAGATGAAGATGCCGAACTGGCAGAATCTCAACATCACGCCGATCGATTTCCAGGCGATCAGCTATTACTCGGCGCCGAGAACCACGCCCAAGTACGAATCGCTGGACGAAGTCGACCCGAAACTGCTCGAAACGTACGAGAAGCTCGGCATTCCGCTGGAGGAGCAGAAGATGCTCGCCGGCGTCGCGGTCGATGCGGTCTTCGACTCGGTCTCGGTCACGACGACGTTCAAGGAAAAACTCGCCGAGGCGGGCGTGATCTTCTGTCCGATCAGCGAAGCGATCAAGAACCATCCCGAACTGGTCAAGAAGTGGCTCGGCTCCGTCGTACCGCAGAACGACAACTACTTTGCCGCCCTCAACTCGGCGGTGTTCTCCGACGGCTCGTTCGTGTACATCCCCAGGGGCGTGACCTGCCCGATGGAGCTGTCCACCTACTTCCGCATCAACGCGATGAACACCGGCCAGTTCGAGCGCACGCTCATCATCGCCGAAGAGGGTTCGAGCGTCAGCTACCTCGAAGGGTGCACCGCGCCGCAGCGGGATGAGAATCAGCTCCACGCCGCGGTCGTCGAACTGATCGCACTCGATGACGCCCGGATCAAGTACTCGACGATCCAGAACTGGTACCCCGGTGATGAGAACGGCAAGGGCGGCATCTACAACTTTGTGACCAAACGGGGCAACTGCCTCGGCCGGAACAGCCACATCAGCTGGACCCAGGTCGAAACCGGCTCCGCCATCACGTGGAAGTACCCCTCGTGCGTGCTCAAGGGTGACAACTCGATCGGTGAGTTCTATTCCGTGGCGCTGACCAACAATCGGCAGCAGGCCGATACCGGCACGAAGATGATCCACATCGGGAAGAACACGCGCAGCTACATCGTCTCGAAGGGCATCTCCGCCGGCTTCTCGAACAACACCTACCGCGGCCAGGTGAAGATGCTCAAGAGCGCCGCCAATGCCCGCAATTACACGCAGTGTGACTCGATGCTCATCGGCGATCAGTGCGGAGCGCACACCTTCCCGTACATCGAGATCGGAAACTCGACCGCCCAGGCGGAACACGAGGCGACGACCTCGAAGATCGGTGAAGATCAGATCTTCTACTGCCAGCAGCGCGGCATCTCGGAGGAGGACGCCGTCTCCCTGATCGTCAACGGCTTCTGCAAGGAAGTGCTGAAGGAACTGCCCATGGAGTTTGCCGTGGAAGCGGACAAACTGCTGTCAATCTCGCTGGAAGGCAGCGTGGGCTGAGCCGCCGTCGGCCCGCCTGTGACCACTCTCACCCCATTCTCCAAGATCCAACTTCTGAACACCCATGACCACTCCCATTCTCGAAATCAAAAATCTCCACGTTTCCATCGAAGGCGAAGAAATCCTGCGCGGCCTTGATCTCACGATCAATGCGGGCGAGGTGCACTCCATCATGGGCCCCAACGGCTCGGGCAAGAGCACGCTCGCGAACATCATCGCCGGCCGTGATGAATACGAAATCACCAACGGCACCGTCCAGTACAAGGGCGAGGATCTGCTGGAGATGGAACCCGATGAACGTGCCGCCGCCGGCGTGTTCCTCGCCTTCCAGTACCCCGTGGAAATCCCCGGCGTGCGCACCACCCAGTTCCTGAGGGCCTCGGTGAACGCCATCCGTGAAGCCCGCGGCGAACCGGAACTCGACGCGATGGAAGCGCTGACGCTCTTCCGCGAAAAAATGAAGCTCGTCGAAATGCCCGAAGATCTGCTCAAGCGCAACGTCAACGAAGGATTCTCCGGCGGCGAGAAGAAACGCCACGAGATCTTCCAGATGGCGGTTCTGGACCCGGCCCTCTGCGTGCTCGACGAAACCGATTCGGGGCTCGATATCGACGCCCTGAAGGTGGTCGCGCACGGCGTGAACACGATGCGATCGGCCGAACGCGGCTTCCTCGTCATCACGCACTACCAGCGGCTGCTCGATTACATCGTCCCGGATTACGTTCACGTGCTCGTGGACGGCCGGATCGTCAAGTCCGGCGGCAAGGAACTCGCCCTCGAACTCGAAGAAAAGGGCTACGGCTGGGTGGAGAAAGAGCCCGCCACCGTTTGACTGAGTTTCTGAACTTCGCCACTGACGGAGTTTCACCGCGGATCACCGCCCCGACCCCGACCGCCCAACCGATCGCTTGAGATTGACCCATGACGAACCTGACCGAAGCCCGCACGATGCAACTCTCCGACCTTTCGAGCGTTGAGCCGACCCCGGCCGACCGCGCCCCGACGTGGCTGCGGGAGCTCGCCCAGCGCGCCATCGCCCGCTTCAGCGAAATGGGACTGCCGACCACGCGGGATGAGCAGTGGCGGCTGACCAGCATCAAGTCGATCGCATCGACCCTTTTCCGTGTGCCGGAAGAGTTGCCCGCAAACATCGACGCGACGGTTCTCGAACGATTCGACATGCCCGGCCTCGAAGGCCCGAAGCTTGTTTTCATCAATGGCCTGTTCGCGCCGAACCTTTCCGACCTCGGCGCGCTGCCCGACGGCGTGCGCCTCATGCCGCTGACCGAAGCGTTCAACGAGCTCAGCGATGAACTCGAATTGCATCTCGGCCGGTACGCCGACATCGAAAAGGACGCCTTTACCGCGCTCAATACCGGCTCCTTCCGTGAAGGCGTCTTCGTGCACGTGCCGAATGGCGTCAAACTCGAGAAGCCGATCCGCATTCTGAACGTTTCCGATGCGCGCGGCGAGCCGATCATCACGAATCCGCGCAACCTGATCGTGGGCGGCGATGAAAGCGAGTTCGCCGTCATCGAGGACTACGTCTCGACGGGCCAGGACGTTCACTTCACCAATGCCGTCACCGAAGTCGTCGTCGGCGCGAGGGCGAACGTGTCGCACTACCTGATCGAACGCGAAAGCGAGAAGGCGTTCAACATCTCCACGCTGCAGATTCAGCAGGAAGAGGAGAGCAACTTCTCCTCGCACACCGTGCTGCTCGGTGGCGCGCTGGTGCGAAACAACGTCCGCCCGGTTCTGAACGGCGAACGGTGCGACAGTCTGCTCAACGGTCTGTATCTGCCCGCCAAAAAGCAGCACATGGACAACCACATGCTGGTGCACCACGCCCGGCCGAACTGCGACAGCCGGCAGTTCTACATCGGCGTGCTCGATGACGATGCCACCGCCGTGTTCAGCGGACGGATCATCGTCGACCAGATCGCGCAGAAGACCGATGCCAAGCAGCACAGCGGCAACCTGCTGCTGACCGATCGCGCCCGAATCAACACGCATCCGCAGCTCGAGATCTACGCCGATGACGTCAAGTGCACCCACGGCGCCACGATCGGCCAGCTCGATGCGGATGCGATTTTTTACCTCCGCGCCCGCGGCCTGAGTCAGGAAGCGGCCCGCGGCATGCTCATTCATGCCTTCGCGATGGAGAGTCTCGAACGCATGCAGATCGATGCGGTCAAGGATTTCATCGAACAGGAACTGCTGAAGCGTCTGCCGGAGGGCAAGAGCACGAAGAAGAGTTTGTGAGACGAAGCGACGAAGCGACGGAGCGACGGAGGGGGGAATGGCGTCGCGGCGCCTGGTTGCCGGCGGCAAGGAACCTCATCTTTCTCCAGGAACCCGCATCCCGTTGACCACGACCACGCACAACCCGGCCGCAACGACCTTTGACCTCGAGGCGGTCCGCGCGGAGTTCCCCATCCTGCAGCAGCAGGTGCACGGGAAGCCGCTGATCTACCTCGACAGCGCCGCCACCACGCAGAAGCCGCGGTGTGTCATCGATGCCGTTCGCGGGTATTACGAGCGCGACAACGCCAACGTCCACCGCGGCGTGCACACGCTCAGCCGGCGCGCGACCGACGGTTACGAGCAGGCGCGGGACAAGGTCCGGTCGCTGCTCAATGCAAAGGACCGCGCCGAGATCGTCTTCACCCGCGGGACGACCGAAGCGATCAACCTGGTCGCCTCGGCGTGGGGGCGCACGAATCTGCGCGAAGGCGATGAAATTCTCATCACCCACATGGAGCATCACTCCAACATCGTGCCGTGGCAGCTCATTTGTGAGCAGACCGGCGCGGAACTCAAGGTCGCGCCGGTCACCGACGCGGGCGAATTGGATCCGGATGGGTTCAAGTCGTTGCTTTCCGAGCGCACGAAGCTCGTCGCCTGCGTGCATGTCTCCAATACCCTCGGCACAATCAACCCGGTGGAGACCCTGACCCGCCTCGCCCACGAGGCCGGCGCGGTCATGCTGATCGACGGCGCGCAGGCCGCGCCGCACCTGAAGATCGATGTCCAGGCGATCGGCTGTGACTTTTACGCGTGCAGCGCCCACAAGATGTACGGACCGACGGGGATCGGCGCTCTCTACGGACGCAAGGATCTGCTCGAAGCCATGCCGCCCTACCAGGGCGGCGGGGAGATGATCAAGTCCGTCACGTTTGAAAAGACGATCTACAACGATCTGCCGCACAAGTTCGAAGCGGGCACGCCCAACATCGCCGGCGCGATCGGTTTCGGCGCCGCGGTGGATTTCCTGAACCGGATCGGTCTCGACCGGATCGCGCAGCACGAGCGGGAACTGCTGGAGCACGGCATGTCACGGCTCGAAAAGGTCGAAGGGCTCACCCAGATCGGCCGCGCGAAAGAGAAGGCCGGCGCTATGAGTTTTATCCTGAAGGGCATGCATCCCTACGACGTGGCGCCGATTCTCGATTACGCCGGCCTCGCCGTCCGCGACGGACATCACTGTACCCAGCCGCTCATGGAGCGTTTCGGCGTGGCGGCAACCCTCCGCGCTTCACTCGGCGTCTACAACCGGCGCGAGGACCTCGATGCGCTGGTCGAAGCGATCGAAAGAGCCCGTAAAATGCTGATGTAAAGTGCCGCCACGGCGCCTCAAACGGACCGAACCGCCACCCGTACAATTCTCCGTGCCTCCGTGCCTCCGTGCCTTGCCCCCCATGCCCCAGACCGACGTCCAACTCGATCGCATCACCGAAACCTTCGAGTTTCTCGACGACTGGGAGGAGCGGTTTGCGTATCTGATCGATCTGGGAAAAAAACTCGGCCCCATGGGAGCCGCGGACAAGAACGATGCCAACCGTGTGCACGGCTGTCAGGCGACGGTCTGGCTCAAGCCGCAGATCACGAACGATGATCCGCCGCGGCTCGAGTTCAGCGCGGAATCCGATGCGTTCATCGTCAACGGCCTGATTGCGATCCTGCTCAGCGCGTACAACGGCCGCACGCCCCGGGAAGTGGCCGACTTCGATGCAGAAGGGTTGATGAAACGGCTCGGCCTGGAAGAACACCTGAGTCCGACCCGGCGCAACGGCCTGCATTCCATGATCGGCCGCATTCGCGAACTGGCGACACACGCGGCGAACGGCACGAAAGAGCAATCGACATGAATGACACCAACGACATGGACACCGGCGCCCTGCGCGAGCGCGTGATCGCGGCGATCAGAACCGTGAAGGATCCGGAAATTCCGGTCAATCTCTATGACCTGGGGCTGATCTACGAACTGGATATCAATGAACGGGGCGAAGTGCACGTGACCATGACGCTGACCACCCCGAACTGCCCGGTCGCCGACGCCCTGCCGGCGAGCGTCAAAGAGGCCGTGCGGCAGGTGAGGGGCGTGTCGAAGGCGACGGTGGAACTCACGTGGGACCCGGCGTGGACTCCGGAGCGGCTCTCCGAGGATGGCCGCGCCGCGATGGACATGATGGGCATCGACGCGGCAAACCCCTCTGCCGGCGCCAAGTTCACCGGCCTGAGTGTCGGACGGACCGCGGGATCACGTCGCCCCGGGCGAAGGTGACCCTTCGGCCTGCTCCGGTTCACTTTGCGCACTCCCCCAGCGATCCTCCGGCGGAATCGTCCTGCCACACTCGGGGCAGTTCTCACCCGGCGCGCGATAGAGCAGGTAGCCGCACTCACACCGTGGTTCTTCCAGATCGATCCCGATCCGCAGTTGACACTTCGCGCAGCGGTTGCGGCCGGCGTTCATCTCCTGCGCCGCCCCGCAGCGCGGGCAGGTGAGGTGAATCCGCACCGTACCGGCAACGGAATCGACCTGCGTGCGTTTCTGGTAGCGATCGATCAGGGCCAGGCATGCCGAGATCAGGGTGCCGGTCGCGGTCAGAATGATCAGTACGCTGAGCAGTCGCTCTTGAACGCCGTACGTCAGAAAGAGGCCATCGAACCAGATGATCGCGAGCAGATACGCCGCAAGGCCGGTGCCGATGGCGCAGGTCATCTGGCAGAGCCGGTATCCCGCCCGACGCGCGGGGATAAAGCGCAACATCAGAACCGACCACACCAACCAGCCGATCAGCGTGACGCCGCTGCCGATTCCGCGCAGGAACCACCAGTCATCCGCTTCAAGCCACACG
>SKZB01000434.1 GCA_007127615.1 Phycisphaerales bacterium
GGCGGGCCGCCTTCGGTCTCAACCCGTCAATCATCGGGTCTCCCGGGCATCGACCGGTCCGCTCCGTTTCGGAGCGAACCGGTCGATCGCGGTTTTGCGGCCCGGCGCGGGCGCTCCATCGGACCGCATTGACCCGGCCTCGTCGGCGGGGCAACGAAACCTTATCCAACCTCTGCGCGATCTTAGCGCAATCTGAACGCCCCACGGCAACCATTCCGCAGGATCTGGTTCACCGGAGCACGTTGGCTCCGGCGAAGATCGCCCCACGCTATTCGGAGTATGACCGGTCGTGAGCAACGAGTCGAACCAATCCCACGGAACCTCGCCGGAACCGCCCCTGACGCCGCTGGCGAGTTCGGGATTTGCCTCCCTCACCGCCGCTCCGACCGGGATGCGGAAGTGGCGGGGCGTCAAGAACAGCTTCTCGCGGTATTTCGTCGGGACCGGCGGGATCAGCGTCATCATCGCCCTCGGGCTGATCTTTCTCTACCTGTTCATCGAGGTCGTGCCGCTCTTCCGGCCGGCATCGATCGATCATATCGCGACGTACGACGCACCCGGCCCTCCGGCCGCGACGCTTCATGTGGCCATGGAGCGGTACATGGAGGTCGGGGTCCGGTTCGCCCAGGACGGATCGGTGACCTTCTTTGATCCCCATACGGGCGAGATCAAACTGGAAGAGTCGCTCCCGATCCCGGAAGGCGTGGAGATTACCTCCTTCGGGGCGGGTGAGCCGCGCACCCAACTGGTGGCGGTGGGACTCTCCAACGGCGAGTTCATCATCGTGCAGCATGACGAGGATCTGAGTTATCCCGACGATGTCCGTCTGGTCACGCCGAAGCTGGTCTATCCGTTCGATGACAAGCCGATGTCCGGCGACGATCAGGGCCGGCCGATCACGTCCATCGGCGTGCAGCAGGGATCGGATGGCAGCATCAAGGCGGCCATCTCCACCGATGACGGCCGGCTCCGCCTGATTGAATTTTCGGTTCGGCGCACGCTCTTTGCCACCGAAACGACGCGCAATGCCTACGACCTTGACTCGCCGGAGACGACCATCAACCGGCTCATGATCAGCATGGACATGGCGGACCTGCTGGTCGGCGATGCCGAAGGATACGTGCACTATTACCGCATCCGCAATCCCGCCGAAGCGCAGTTCATGGAGAGCAAGCGCGTCGTCTCCCGGCGCGGCGCCCAGGCGTTGGGGGCGGATCCCGAAGTCACCACGATGAAGTACCTGCTCGGCACCGTCTCGCTCGTGGTGGGCGGCTCGGATGGCTCATTGACGCAGTGGATGCTGGTGCGCGACGATGAGAACGTGCGGCGATTGACGGAGATTCGCAGCTTCTCACCGCATCCGGCGCCGGTATCGAGCATCAATCCGGAGTACTCCCGAAAGGGGTTCGTGACGGCGGACGATGCCGGCAACATCGGCATCCATTTTTCGACCTCGCACCGAACTCTGCTCAGCAAGCATGTCGTTGACGACCGCATCCGGTTTGCCATGCTCGCCCCCCGCGCCAACGGTCTGTTTCTGCTCGACGAAAGCGAGCGGTTGCACTATTACCGTGTCCGCAACGATCATCCGCAGACCTCGTTCCATGCGCTTTGGCAGCAAGTGTGGTACGAAGGTTACGAAGAGCCGCAGTACCGGTGGGAATCGAGTTCCGCCACGGACGAGTTCGAGCCGAAGTTCTCACTCGTGCCGCTGACGATCGGGACCTTGAAAGCGGCGTTCTACGCGATGCTGTTTGCGACACCACTGGCGATTGCCGGCGCGATCTACACGGCGTACTTCATGACGCCGAAGCTGCGCGGGATCGTGAAGCCGTCGATCGAGATCATGGAAGCGCTGCCGACGGTCATTCTCGGCTTCCTCGCCGGGCTGTGGTTCGCGCCGTTCGTGGAATCTCATCTGCCCGCGGTCTTCAGCGTGCTGATCCTGATGCCGATCGGAATTCTGTCGTTCGGCCTGCTCTGGTCGATGCTGCCGGCAGACCTGCGCGGCCGGATTCCGCCGGGATGGGAAGCGGCGCTGCTGGTTCCGGTGATCATCGCCATCGGCTGGTTCTGCGTGGTGATGAGCCCGGTGATCGAGGTCTGGCTCTTCCAGTCAATGCCGTTCAGCAGCGCCGCGGAGGGACTGTTCAGCGACAGTGGCAATATGCGGCAGTGGTTCACGGATATCGGAATCACCTACGATCAGCGCAATGCGCTGGTGGTCGGCATTGCCATGGGCTTCGCGGTCATTCCCACGATCTTCTCGATTACCGAAGACGCCGTCTTCAACGTTCCGAAGCATCTGACGCAGGGTTCACTCGCGCTCGGGGCGACGCCGTGGCAGACGATGACCAAGGTCGTGCTGTTGACCGCCAGCCCGGGCATCTTCTCCGCGGTGATGATCGGCCTCGGCCGCGCGGTCGGAGAAACGATGATCGTGCTCATGGCGACCGGCAACAGCCCCGTCACCAACTTCAACATCTTCGAAGGCATGCGAACGCTCTCGGCGAACATCGCGGTCGAGATGGGTGAAACCGAGGTCGGCGGTACGCACTACCGGATTCTGTTCCTCTCGGCCCTCGTCCTCTTCACGCTGACGTTCATCTTCAACACCATCGCGGAGATCGTCCGCCAACGACTTCGCCGGAAGTACTCGTCGATCTGACCGGCCGAAACGATCCGTGGATCGAAGCCCCCCGACACCCGACTCACCCCGCTCCTTCTGACACGCTCCTTCTGTTTTTTCCACCGCTGACGACTCCGCCATGCTGAAGAACTGGTACAAATCCGGCGCCCCGTACATCTGGCTCAATGCCGGCGCGATCGCCATCTGCATGATCATGGTGACCGGACTGATCGGCCTCATTGCCGTGCGTGGTCTGTCGCACTTCTGGCCGGCCGCCGTCATCGAAACGACCTACACCGTGCCGGGCGAAGAGCCGATCCGGCTGCTGGGCACCGTTCGCCGCAGCGAAACGGTTCCCGCTTCGGTCGTCCGTGAAGCCGGGTTTGAGGTCCCTGAAGATCAGTTGATCGTCACCCGCCATCTGCTCCAGCTCGGCAATCGGGACATCACCAGCCGCGACTTCGCCTGGTACATCGGCGAAAATATGGGGGAGTGGACCTACCCGGAGAACGCCCTCGTTCTCGAACGGATGACCTGGGGAAACTTCTACGGATTCCTGCAGGCGATTCTTGAAGATGGCGAAGCGGTCGCCGAAGGCGAGGAAGCGTGGCGTGAGCTCTACGAACGGGTCGAACGGGCCGTCGATCTGCGTCAGCAGGTGATGCAGATCGAGCGGTACGACATCGGCGGAATCGCGTACCAGCAGGAACAGGTGCGTCTCGCGCAACGCCGGCTGGCCCTGCGCGGTGAGGACACCCCGGAAGCGATTGCGGAGCTGGAAGAACAGCACGCGGCGCTCCAGGCGCAGTTCGAGGAAATCGACCTGCACCGCAACGAACTGCGCCGGCAGATGGATCGGGATGCCGTCCGGGCCGAAACCGCCGGAGGACGCGTCGTCACGATCAACATGTCCGACATCGTGCGTGCCGCCCGGCCGAACGTGATGAGTCTGGGCGACAAGATCGGCCATTACATCGACAGCTTCCAGGAGTTCGTCTTCGACTATCCCCGGGAGGCGAACACCGAAGGCGGCATCTTTCCGGCCATCTTCGGCACGGTCCTGATGGTGATCGTCATGTCGATCATCGTGACCCCGGTCGGCGTGCTGGCCGCGATCTACCTGCGCGAGTACGCCCGGCAGGGGCCGTTCACACGACTCATTCGCATCTGCGTGAACAATCTGGCCGGTGTTCCGTCGATCGTCTTCGGCGTCTTCGGTCTCGGGTTCTTCGTGTATTTCCTCGGCGGGGCGATCGACGATCAGTTCTTTCAGGCCGCCCAACCCACACCGACCTTCGGCCGGCCGGGCCTGTTCTGGGCCTCGCTCACCCTCGCCCTGTTGACGCTTCCGGTGGTAATCGTCGCCACGGAGGAAGGGCTGTCCCGCATTCCCAAGAGCGTGCGGGAAGGATCGCTCGCGCTGGGCGCGACCAAGTCCGAGACGATCTGGCGCACCATCGTTCCGATGGCGGCACCGGCGATGATGACGGGGCTGATTCTCGCCGTCGCGCGGGCCGCGGGTGAAGTGGCGCCGCTGATGCTCGTCGGCGTGGTCAAGCTGGCGCCGAACCTGCCGATGGACGGCAACTTCCCCTACCTTCACCTTGATCGCAGTTTCATGCACCTCGGTTTCCACATCTACGACGTCGGTTTCCAGAGCCCCAACGTCGAAGCGGCCCGCCCGCTGGTGTACGCCACCGCGCTGACGCTCGTTCTCATCATCATCGTTCTGAACCTGACGGCGATCGCCATTCGAAACCGCCTGCGCGAGAAATTCAAGAGCGACAGCGACTGATTTCACCACCGGCTCATCGTCTCTGACGATTCATCTGAGTTCCCCGGACGAAAGTAATGACGAATATGACCAAACCCGCAACCGATCGAACCTCTGCCACCATGGAGAACAACGCCCCGGAGGCCGGCCGCACCTCCGAGCGCCACGTGCCCAGCCTCGCGCCGGAGTTCCGTCGGGACGCGCCGAAGGGTGCGACAACGGCGGCGGGTGATCTGAATCAGGAGACCCCCTGCTTCCAGATCAACGCGCTCAACCTGCGCTACGGGAGCAACCACGCCCTCTCCGATGTCTCCATGATGATCCCCCACCAGCGGATCACCGCTTTCATCGGACCCAGCGGCTGCGGGAAGAGTTCTCTGCTTCGCTGCCTCAACCGGATGAACGACCTGATTGACATCGCGCAGATCAGCGGCGAGATTCTCCTGGACGGCCAGGACATCTACAGCAAGAAGGTCGATGTCCCCGAGTTGCGGCGGCGTGTCGGCATGGTCTTTCAGAAGCCGAATCCGTTCCCCAAGTCGATCTACGAAAACGTCGCCTACGGCCTGCGCATCCAGGGCGTGCGCCGCAAGAGCGTGATTGATGAAGCGGTCGAGCGCTCCCTTCGGAAAGCCGCTCTCTGGGACGAAGTCAAGGACCGCCTGAAGGCTCCGGCCATGGAACTCTCCGGCGGGCAGCAGCAGCGCCTGGTCATTGCCCGCGCCATCGCGATCGAGCCGGAAGTGATTCTGCTCGACGAGCCGTGCTCGGCTCTGGACCCGATCGCGACCGCAAAGGTCGAAGAGCTTATGATGGAACTGAAAGAGAACTACACGCTGGTCATCGTCACCCACAACATGCAGCAGGCGGCCCGCGTCGGTGACTACTGCGCGTTCATGTACATGGGCGAGTTGATCGAGTACGACACGGCGGAGGTGATGTTCCAGACGCCGGGCAAGAAACAGACCGAGGACTACATCACCGGCCGCTTCGGCTGATCTTCCCCACCGGATCTCGCGGTGCCGGCCGCCCCGAGTCCTCACCGGAAGGCTCTTCTTCCGATTCCTCTCATCGTCCCCTTCGGAGTTCACCCGTGTCCGTCGATCTTCACAAAGAACTGGTCAATCTTCGTCGCAACATTCTCAACATGGGCGCGAGCGTGGAGGAGCGCGTCGCCGAAGCCCTCGACGCTTTGTTCAGTCATAATCTCGCCGAAGCCCAGACCGTCCGGGTGGGCGATGACGAGATCGACGCCATGGATCTCGACATCGAGAAGGAATGCCTGCGCCTGCTTTCGCTCACCCAACCGGTCGCGACCGATCTCCGCCTGATCCTGGCGGTCATGCGCATCAATACCGACCTGGAGCGCATCGCGGATATGGCCAAGAGCATCGCCAAACGCGTGATCGCGGTTGAGCAACTGCCGGGAACACTGGAACCGCCGGCGACGCTGCGCGAGATGGCGAAGCGCACCCGCCAGATGCTCGATGATTCCATCGCGGCGCTGGCCAACAACGACAAATCTCTCTGCAACAACATCCGGCGATCGGATGACGTGGTCGATGACCTGCTGAAGGAGATGTTCGCCTGGGCGCAGGAGAGCATCCAGGAAGATGTTGAGATGACGGCCTTTGCCATCAACATGCTGTCGGTGGCGCGGAAGCTCGAACGCACCGCGGATATGGCCACCAATATCGCCGAAGACGTCCTCTTCATCATCGAGGGCCAGGTCGTCCGGCATACCCCGGCCTGAACCAGCTCCATGCCGCCGGGGGCTCACTCCGGCGGCTCTCCCGGCAAGCACTCCCGGTGGAACGGGCCGCAGAACTCGTGGGTCCCGTTCCGGGATTCACGCGCCGATTCGCCGAACACTTCTCGCCGGTCGTAAAAGCCCCTCGCCGTGCCTTCGCGCTCAACCCGTTCGGATGATCACGCTCGGCTCACCCGGCGCGTTCGGATCCGCCAAGCCACCGGCCGGCGACGCAGACATCGTCGATGGCGCGCTCATCCGCGCCGAGCGTCAGCCCGGCGGCGAGATTCTCTTCGCCGGTCCCGCGCAGCGCCGGCGCCGTGAGATCGATACTCACGAAGTCCGCCGCGGCGCCGCGGCGAATCTGTCCGGCACGAACCCCCAGCGACCGGGCGCCATGAACCGTCATCGCGCTCAA
>SKZB01000448.1 GCA_007127615.1 Phycisphaerales bacterium
GGCGGCAGGCATGGAGTCTAGGCGGAAGCTCGTGCGACGATGTCTGCAGCGAGTATGGCATGAGCACGGCGGGCCGAACCGGCGCGAAACGGCGGCGCTCTGGCGGGAGGCGCTGCTCGGCGCTTCTCTTGACCCCTGCGACGCGTTCGAAGATCGTTCGGTCGGCGGCCGCATTCTCCCGGTGCTGCTCGAGCGGGCCGCGACGACCTTCGCCGCCGCCGCGGATCGTGCGCGATCGGCCTCGCACGGTGAGACGGCCGCCGAAATGGAACGGCATCGCCGCCTCTGCCTTACCGAACTGGGACGAGCGGGCATTCGATCCACCCTGCCCGATGCGGCCGATGAACGACGGGAAGTTCCCCCGCTTCGGCTGGCGGCGTGAGCGGCCGTGGGGGGAATAGGGGTTCCGGGCCGGACGAGGCGGATTCGGCGGCGGCATGGTGCCGGTCCGGCCGCTTCGGAGGCGCCGGCCGCGCCGAAGGGGGGACGGGTCCGGCGAACGTCTTGACCGGCTGCGAAAAAGATGGTTCAATACGTGGCTCGTTCGTGAATCCGAGCGGTCCGCCGCGGCGCCCGCCGGAATGGCGCACGCCGTCGTTTTCATTCGCACGGCCGGTCGTCGCTGGTGGCGGCCGTCCCATCTGAAGGGCTCATCCCGATGGCTCGATATCTTGGTCCGAAAGTCAAGCTCTCCCGTCGTGTCGGCGTTCCGATCGCCGACATTCCCAAGCACACCGCCAAGCGGCAGCTCACCCCGCCGGGGGTGCACGGTTACCGCGGGAAGCGGCTGAAGGACTACGGCATCCGCAAGGACGAGAAGCAGAAGCTGCGGTACCACTACTCCGTGATGGAGAAGCAGTTCCGTCGCTACGTCGATGAAGCGGCCCGCCGGAAGGGCAATACCGGTGAGGTGCTGCTGCAGCTCCTGGAGCAGCGTCTGGATAACGTCGTCCGTCGCGCGGGGTTCACCCGCACGATCTGGGCATCGCGGCAGATGGTCGTCCACGGCCACGTGCTGTTGAACGGGAAGAAGGTTGACCGCCCCAGTTACGCGGTGAAGCCCGGCGACGTCATCTCGCTGCGGGAACGGATTCACAAGGTGGCCCGTGAGAACATGGAATCCATGGCCGGCCACATTGTGCCGAGCTGGATGGATGTCAATCCTTCGGAGCTGAGCGCGAAGGTACTCGCCCTGCCGAGCCCGGACCAGATTCCGTTCGATGTGAACACCAACCTGATCGTCGAATTTTATCGATAAACTCCGCCATGAGGCATTAGGGCATCAAGGCAACGAGGCGTCGGGAGAACTGGCTGGAGGTCTGGCTAGAATACCCCCCGGTGCCTCGTTTCGTTGGGTGGCTGGTCACGGAGATCCGGCCGAACGGGCCTGACGTTGCGGTGCGCGTCTCGTGGTCTTTCGTTCTTTGACGCTGCTCCCACCCCCCAGGGCTTTCCATGTTTAAATTCCTCCGCAAGTACAACAAGTGGATTCTGGCGGTCGGCGGCACGCTGCTGATGATCGTGTTCCTGATTCCCCAGGCGATCGAAGGTCTCGCCCACTCCGCCGGCGAGGAACGCGCGACCCGCGCGACCATCGGCGAGGATAATCAGCGCATCCGCAATGCCGTGTGGAGTGAAGTCAACCGGGAGATGGACTTCATCCGGCGTCGCGAACGGTTCGAGCCGTTTTTTCCCCGGCTCGGCCGGATTGAAAACGTCGGCCACTGGTATCTGCTCTCACTGGAAGCGGAAAGGGCCGGTCTGGTCCCGGCGCCGGGTTCGATCGGCATTCCGCGCGAGGAGATCGAAGCGGCCGCCGTGGGGACGGGGCTCTCACCGCAAGTTATCGAGCGCACGTTCGCCAAATTGTTCGGCGTGGAACGCCTGATCGAGGCCTACCTGTCGGCGGGCGAGAGCTCGGACCGGCGGGTTCGTCACTTTGCCGGCCGCATTCTTCACGAGGCGGAGATTGAGTATATCCTCATCCATGCCTCGGCCGAAGGCGTCGACTTCGAGCCGTCGGACCAGCAACTGCGCGAGCAGCTTGAGCGCTACGGTGATGTCGAACCGGGCGAGGGGGACCATGGGTTCGGCTATCGTCTGCCGCACCGGTTCAAACTGGAGTGGATCAGCGTGTCGGCCGATGCGGTGCGTGAGATGCTGCTCGACCGTGAAGAGATGAGCCGCGTCGAGCAACGAATTCACTGGAATCGCAACCCCGATGGAAACCTGCCCCCGTTTGTCGAAGGCGCCACGGAGGTTCCCGAAGAAGTGCGTCTGGATCTGCTGGCCCGCCTGATGGATCGGCGCGTCGAGGAGATTGCCCGGTACGCCCGGGATCAGCTCCGCGCTTCGCAGCGCGGGCTCAGTCAGGTGGACGGTTATTACCTCCTGCCCGATGACTGGTCAGAGCGGCAGCTTCAGTTTCCCGAACTGGCGGAGCGCATTCGGGACCGCTTTGATCTCGAACTGCCCGCCTACCGCGCGATCGGCGACCGTTGGCTGACGCTGGATGATCTTGACGAACTCAACGGCATCGCCGACGGAGAGACCACGCGGTTCGGCAGTGAGCCGATCGGATTGCGTGAGCTGGTGCGATCGGCGCGGGAACTGGACGGCTCCGCCGTCGTGCAGATTCAGCGCTATATCGCCGGTCCGCCCCTGGTCGATCTGGCGCAGAACATCCATATCTTCCGCATCACGGATGTCGATCCGCGCCGGGCGCCGCGGGCGGTGGATGAGGTCCGGGACCAACTGGTGCGTGATCTGCGGCGCCTTGAGCACTTCCGCCGACTCAGCGAACAGACGTCCGAAATGGAGCGGCAGCTTCGCGACCGCGGGCTGCTCGACGCGGCGATCGGTCGCGGCGAGGAGATTCGCCGCGCGCGCGTGTCGATCTGCGATCTGAACGAGCTTCAGATGCGGCTGATGACCCAGCAGTCCCTGAGGCTGGTACCCTCGACCATCCCCGGGCTGGGGCGACATCGTCCGACCCTGGAAGCGATCGTCGATCAGGCCCGCCGCCTGGATGCCCTGGAGCGTCGGGGTGAGGCCGTGGGCGAGGAGGACCGTGGGTTCATCCTTCCGGCCGAGGATCGTCTGGCCGTCATGGTCGGCCGTATTCGCGATCAGTCGCCGGTGAGCCGCGATGAGTATGAGCTCTACGCACAGTTCGGGCTCTTTACCGAATTGATCCGCGCGGAAGAATCGGGCGGCGAGGCGGATCTCGCCGAGGCGTTCGGGTTCGACGCTCTGGCGGCGCGGCATCAGTTCCGTATTCTGCGCGATGATGACGCCGAGATCGATCCGGCGGAACTCGAGGAGATTGACCTCGACGAACTCGTCCGGGCCGAGTGACCCGCCGGGCCTCTGCTCTCAGCCGGCCGGGCCATCCGGGATAGACGGCCGAATCGGCTCGGTTGTGATTTCGGGTTTCGGTTGACCGAACGAACGCGCCCCGGCGCAGTTGAGGATTCACGATGAAGTCCGATCTCCGCCCCCTGTTGCAGCTTGCCCACAGTCCGGATCCGGACGATGCGTTCATGTGGTGGCCGCTGCTTGAGCTTGAAGAACGGCCCGCGCGGGTGGATACCGGTCGCTTCCGGTTCGAGGCGGTGCACGATGATATTGAGTCACTGAACCAGCGATCGCGCGGGGGGGAGCTTGAAATCACCGCGATGAGCTGCGCAAACTACCCGCAGGTCAGCTCGCTGTATGCCATTACCGCCTGCGGCGCATCGATGGGGGACCACTTCGGCCCGAAGCTGGTGGCACGACCGGATTTTTCCATTGAGCAACTCCGCCGCGATGGAGGGCGGGTGGCCATTCCCGGAACGCAGACCTCGGCCTATGCGGCCGCCCGGCTCATGCTCGGCGCGGACCGCTTCGAGGCGGTCGTGGTTCCTTTTGAGCAGATCATCGACCGTGTGCGCGACGGGGCGTTCGACGCGGGCATCGTGATTCACGAAGGCCAGTTGACCTACCGGGACGCGGGGCTGGAACTCCTGGTCGATCTCGGCGCGTGGTGGAGCGAACGGGAAGGCCTTCCCCTTCCCCTGGGGATCAACGCCATCCGTCGCGATCTGGAAGCCTTGTACGGGCCGGGGACCCTGGAGGAAGTCACGGAGACGCTTCTGGCCTCCGTGGAGTATGCGCTGGCGCACCGTGAGGAGTCGGTGGCGTACGCCCTGCAGTTTGCGCGAGGGATGTCGAGTGAACTGGCGGATGAGTTTGTCGCGCTTTACGTGAACAAGTGGACGCTGGACTTCGGTCGAGACGGGCGCGCGGCGGTCGAGAAGTTTCTCCTGGCCGGCAGCGTCGCGGGCATACTGCCGCACTGCGACCGGCTGGACTTCATCGCACCGGCGGACCGCCGGAGAATATCGGCGTCGACATAAAAACGGACGGGAGCGACCATCGTGGAAGCCCGCATTGAAATCCGAAATTTCCTTGCTCGAAGTGTCGATTCGATGGTATGGTTCATGGAGATTGGTCAATGTCAATTCGTGTCGTTGATCGATAGGCTGATCGGCATGGAAAGGTTGCCGGAAATTGAGCCGGACCGGGGCCGGCGAAGGGAAATTCGTCAATGAGCCAGATGGTCCCCCAGCAAACGGCCCGGGGTTATTCCCCGCCGACGGTCAGACAGTTCAGCGTGTTTCTGGACAACAAGGTTGGCAAGCTGTTGGCGCTGATTCGCCTGTTCGATGAAGCCGAGACGGTTCATCTGTGCGCGTTCAGCGTCGTGGACGCTTCGGACTACGCGGTGGTGCGCATCGTGCCGAACAACGCCGACGCGGCCCGTGTTCTCCTGCGCGAGCACAGCGTGGTCTTTTCCGAGCTGGATCTGCTGATTGTGGAGTTGGATTCGGAGCACTCGCTGTCGACGATGTGCCTCTATCTGCTCGGCGCGGAGCTCAATATTCGTTTTGCGTATCCGCTGCTGCTGCGGCCGAACAGTTCGCCGGCGGTGGCGCTGTCGGTGGATGATCAGCATCTGGCCGGCCAGGTTTTGCGGAAAAAGAGCTTCCGGCTGCTGGGTGAAGTTGATCTTCCCTGATCATCAGTGTGGGCGGCGACCTGCGCGTGAAAAAACAAACCGGATCTTCCGGACATCGGGTGGGTGAGGGATTACATTCCCGCGCCCCTTCGGGGCTTTCACCTACGTGCGCCCCTCCTCCCTCCGCCCCTTCGTCCCTCCGTCGCTTCGTCGCTCGGTGCCATCATGCCTCCATGCCTGTCCGCCTCCAGATCACGGCGCCCGGCACCGGATTCGGTTGCATCGCGCCTTGGTTGCATCGCGCCTAGGTTGCATCTCGCACGGCCGACTCCTTTCAGTCGCTGGCCGTGGCACCCCCTCCCTCCGTCGCTTCGTCGCTCATTACCTTTGTCCCTCCCTGCCTCCGTGCAGGTCACCTGCGCAGATTCCTGAAGCGCCAACAAAACAACGCCGACCGCGGACGGTCGGCGTTGTCGATTCGCAGTCCTTTGCGATGAGCCGGAACGGCTTACGCGACCTTGCGGAAGCGCTGGGGTGACTTGCTCTTGACGCCGGGGAACTTGAAGTTCTTGGGCGTGCCCTTCTTGTTCTTGGGCGTGGACTTCTTGGCCTTGGGTGAGTTCGTCTTGCTCTTGCCCGTCGTGTTCATGCCGGTGAACTGCTTGCCGAAGAACTTCTTGCAGAAGGTCATGAATTCCTTCTGGCTGGAGCACTTCTTGCTGAGCTGTTCGGGGGTGCAGCAACCGCTGGCGATGCACCAGTCGACGAACCACTGCCACATCTGGGTCTGGCAGAACTTCGTCTGCGTGGCGTTGCACTTCGTGCCTTCGCAGGCCCAGTAGATCCACTGACCGTTGAACTTCTGACGGTTGCAGAAGCCGGCCTTGAAGAGCGAGTTGAAGACCGCTTCGGGCTTCTTGTTGCAGCGGCTGGCGATGTTCTGAACCGCGACAAAACACGGGGTGCCGCGCTTGATCGCCGACTTGAACGAGGAAGCAAACGGGCTCTTTGACTTGCTGGGCATATTCAATACTCCTGGAGTTAACTCTCAGCCCATCTCCGCGGGCCGAGGTCAACGGGCTCCCGCGTCCGTGGGACTTTCGTGACGGTGCTCGCGCGACCATCGCTTGAGCAGCACCTGCATCGGACGTCGGGCGAACGTGATTTACAACTTGCGCCGAATTAAAACCAAAAGAGGGTTATCGGGCAGCCGCGCCGATGCCGCCGAGGGCCGAAGTCCACGCCGTCGAGGGTCGCCAGGAAATCGTGTGGGTCACGAGTACGGTTGCACCTCCCCCGGGCGGCTTCGCCGCCAGCCCCTCAATCCTGAAGACAAGTCCTCCCGGCTCCCCCGAAAGTCCGGGGCTTCCACGGGTTGCGCTTCGGTCGGCCGCGCCGCCCGATACTTCACCCGTGGCGACACTCCGGCGCCCGTGCATCTTCGACCTCCCGCCACGAACGTCGCCCCACCACATGCTTCGCCCATTTCCGGGGGCGGGACGAAGCATGGCACCCTCCAGACATTTTCCGTCCCTCCCTCGCTTCGTCGCCCCACC
>SKZB01000482.1 GCA_007127615.1 Phycisphaerales bacterium
CACGGTCCCGATCGGCGCCGGTGTACGCGCCGCGAACGTGGCCGAAGAGCTGGTCCTCGATCAGCGTCTCGCTCTGACCCGCCGCATTGAACGTCACGTAGCGCTTCTTCGCGCGTTTGGAATGTTTGTGAATCGCGCTGGCGATGAGTTCCTTGCCCGTCCCGGACTCGCCGGTGATGAGCACGGGCATGGTGCTCGGCGCGACCTGTTTGACGGTGGCGATGATCTGCCGGATGGCGGCCGACTCGCCGATGATGCCCTCGAAGCCATAGGCCGACTCAACCTGTCCGCGAAGGGTCGTGTTCTGGTGGCGAAGCAGGACGGTCTCCGCCGCCCGGTTGACGAGATTGCGGAAAACTTCCAGATCGAGCGGTTTCTCGATGAAGTCGTACGCCCCGCCCTGCAGAGCCGCCTTGGCCGTCGGTACGTCACCGTGAGCGGTCACCATGATCGTCTCCGCATCCGGCTGATGCGCTTTGGCGAGTTCAAGCACCTCCAACCCGGCGGTGTCGTTCTCCATGACCAGATCGGTGACGATGACATCAAAGTTGCCGTGCAGGATCTCTTCGCGCGCCGCTTCAAGGCCGTTGACGATCGTACAGACGTGGCCCGGCCTGCGCAGCGCCTCGGCCATGACGTCCGCATGGTCGGGTTCATCGTCGATCAGCAGCACCTGGGCGTGCAGCTCGGTGGTCTCGGGAACCGGGCGGGGGGAAGACGTCCTCATGGGGCGGCCATTGTACTCATTTCAAAAAAGGAAAAGCCCAGGCACGATGCCTGGGCGTTGGGATCACATTTCGACGGTCTGAGTGCGTTTCGATCAGAGCGGGCGCACGTTTGAGGCCTTCGGCCCCTTCGCTTCTTCCGCCAGATCGAATTCAACCCGCTGACCGGGGCTGAGCGACTTGAAACCGTCCATCTGAATGTCGCTGTGGTGGACGAAGACATCCTTGCCGCCATCTTCCGGCGTGATGAATCCAAATCCCTTTTCGTCCATAAACTTCGCTACCGTACCGGTGGCCATGGTGAGGCCCTTTCTTTTCGTCGAGCAAACCGATCTGGCCGAACGCAGCCGAACCGAGCAGAGGGGTGACGTGCCTACTCTGACTTGAAACACGAATGGATTATAGTGCCACCGATCGAAAGGTACAAATCGGATTGCCGATCATTTTTCAGGAAATTTGCCCGGCCGCGGTAGGCGGCACCGGCGACCGTTTCGCCGCTTCCCCCTCCCCGCGGTAACAACGACCATCACCCCGGCGAGAGCGATCGGTACGACGGGACCGCCCGCCCGCCGGGAACCCCCGCCGCCGCATGGGGCGACCGGAGACGACCGGACCATGCGGCCGCTCCGCGCTCGGGGGCTTCCCGTGGCCCGGACGAATCGATCGCGCCGCGAGCAGCCGCCCACCGGTTGGCGTCCCCGAATTCACCTGCCATCGAGCCGACAGGCCCGGCAGAACGATTGACCGCGGAGGAACCACAGCCGCGCGCGGTCCCATACACTACTAGGTGAAAAACCGACCTCTGGAGACTCCAATCATTCAGCACAGAAGGAAGG
The DNA here is from genome assembly GCA_007127615.1 of Phycisphaerales bacterium. Taxonomy (GTDB): domain Bacteria; phylum Planctomycetota; class Phycisphaerae; order Phycisphaerales; family SM1A02; genus SKZB01. Next base: position 1,562 of record SKZB01000482.1, read on the forward strand.
AAGCCCGATGAGCAGCTACCCCCAGGCGATCATTTCCACCAACCACGGCGAGATCAAAGTCGATCTCTGGAACGATGTGGCGCCGAACCACGTCGAGAACTTTCTCAAGCTCGGCCGGGAGGGCTTCTACGACGATCTCACCTTCCACCGCATCATTCCGAAGTTCGTCATTCAGGGCGGATGCCCGGAAGGCACCGGGACCGGGGGGCCGGGCTACACCGTCGATGCGGAGTTCAATGACCGGGAGCACCATCCCGGCACGCTCTCCATGGCGCGTTCCGCCGATCCGAACTCGGCGGGAAGTCAGTTCTTCATCTGCCTGACCCGGGAGTACTGCCAGCATCTGGACGGCCAGTACACCGGGTTCGGTCAGGTCATCGAAGGCATGGATATCGTCGAGAAGCTCGGCAAGACGCCGACCGACGGACAGGATCGACCGACCGAACCCCTGGAGCTTCGCAGCGTCAAGCCGCTCGATGACTGATCCGACGGACCGGGTCGGCCCCGGCCGGATTCTCGCTTCGATTGTCTCGGCCGGGAGGGGGGAATAACGCCCGCCATCCGGGGTCTTTCTGTCGGCACGGAGGACACCACCATGATGACCTTTCAGTTCGCATCCATGATCCTGAGCTCCGCCCTTTTGACCGGGTGGGGTCCGCCCCCGGCAGAACGGTGGGCTGACGGTGGGATCGAATCTGCGGACGATGTGACCATGATCCCCGCCCCGGATTTCAGCGGCACCGCCTGGGGTATTCAGGATGCGCCCCGGATTGCCGCCGATTTAAAGCCCAAGGAGGCCGGCGATGAGCCGGAGAAGGCCGACCCCGCTCACGCACTGCTTGATCGACTCGAAACGGCGGCGGCGGACCTGGAATCGTTCACCGCGGAGATCATCTACGAAAACTGGGACGATCTGCTCACCCGCCGGGAGATACGACAGGGGGAGATCATTTACCAGATTGATTCCGAGACCGATGCCAAGAACTTCGCAATTCTCTTCGGGTCCCTGACCGTGAACCAGCGGCGCCAGACCCGCCTCCGCCACTACGTCTTTCGTGATCGCTGGCTTGCGGAGATTGACCACGAAGCGAAGCAGTTCATCAAGCGCGAGCTGGTGCCGCCGGGCCGGCAACTCGATCCGCTCAAACTCGGTGAGGGACCGGTCCCACTGCCGATCGGACAGCCGAAGGACGAAGTTCTCAAACGCTTCGAGGCCACGCTGATTGATCCGCCGGGTGATGAGTTGGCCCTGCTGCGCGGCCTGGTTGAAGTGGACGGCTTGCGCCTGACCCCCCGTGAAGGATCGCCGGAAGCCCGGGATTACCGGCGGATCGATCTGTACTACGACCGCGCCACCAGTCTGCCCGTCGGCATCAATGTCATCGAGGTGAACGGCAACCGCAAGACGGTGCGCCTGCGGAACATGCAGCGCAATCCGAAGTTGACCGATGAACAGGTGGAGCGACTGAGCATCGACGAACCGGACCCGCGTGAGTGGTCCATCGATATCCGTCCGCTGAACTGACTTGCGCGGCGACGTTCGGCGGGACTCAGTCGGGCGACAATTGGCCGGATGACACCCGGCGAATCACCTCGATCGCCCGGGCGATGTCTTCGGCGCGATGCTCGCCGGACTCGCGTTCGATGACAAGGTCCACCGCGCGGCGCCAGCCGAGGACTTCCTTCACGAACGCCCTCCAGTCCACCGCGCCGTCACCGACGGGCACTTCGGTCCCCCACTCCCCGGGCGCGACCGGGGGCGTGGCGTCCTTGATGTGAATCTGCCGCACGTTGATCGCCAGTCGCCTGAGCGCATCGATCGGATCACCCGTGCCGTAGAGAATCATGTTGGCCGGATCAAAGTTGACGCCGACGTTCTGTCGATCGAGTTCATCGAGCACCGCCAGGAGCGTCGCGGCGGATTCCTGTCCGGTTTCGAAGGCGATCTCGACGCCGCGCGTTGCGAAGAGATCGGCGATCTCGGCCAGCCGGCGGAGCATGACGAGCCGTTCCGCATCGCCGTTGGATTCGGGCAGAAAGCCGGCGTGGAAAGTGACCAGGTTGATGTCATGGTCAGCGGCCAACCCCGCAATCCGGACAGCATGTTCTCGATTGGCTTCCCAGGTGGCGTCCGGCCGCACGCCGCCGGTTCGGGCGATCGATTCCCGCGAGGTGTAGTCCTCGCCCGCCAGGGCCATCATGCCGCTGACGATTTCGATTTGATGCGTCTTGAGAAGGTCGAAGACGCCCGTCCACCGCTCCGGCTCGTGGACCAGGGGTGAGAGCGCGAGCTGAATCCGGCGGCACTCCAGTTGGTCGATCGATTCGAACAGATCGTCCGGCCCTTCCGGCCGGAGCGACCAGGAACAGATGGCCCATCGGGATTCCACGGTGGCGGACATTTTCCAGGTCTCAGTCGGGGGCGTCTTGTGAATCATGAGAACGGGCCGGTTCGGCGATCGTTGGCCCGGGTTCCGATCGGAATCACACTCGGGCGGTGGAATCCATTCCGCGGGACGGTTAGCATACGCTCTTCCGCATTTGTTGTGTGGCCTGCCGGATCGACCGGTTGAGGCCGATAGGAAGGCGGTCTGCCCTCAGGGAATGGCACCGGTGACGATGGCCAAAGCCGAATCGACGATGAATCAGCGTGATCGATCCCAACCGGATCACCCGGCCCGCCGCACCCTCGGCCAGCGGATGGAAGCGTTCATCAGTCGGCTGAGCACCCGGAACAACTTCTGGCACAAGGTCTGCTCGCTCATCTGGCTCCCCTACGCCTTTCGCTCGGGCATCACGATGAAGCGGCTCGGTTCCACGACCTTCAGCGCGGTGCTGCCCTTCAAGCGAATCAACCGGAACTGGTACAACGCCATGGCGGGGGCAGCGCTGCTGGGCAACTCCGAGGTCGCCGCCGGCATGTACCTCTTCAGCGAATGCGGCAGCGACTACATCGTCGTCTGCAAGGAGATGAATTACCGTTTCCTTCGGCCGTGCATGGGGCCGGCGGTGTACCACATCGTCAACGCGGAGGACGTCGAGAAGAAAATCGCTGAAGGCGGCGAGTTCAATATTGATCTCGAACTCGAAATCCGTCAGCAGATGAAAAAGAAGGGCAGGGAACTTCGTGTCGGCCGGTGCATGATCACCTTTCACTGCACCCCGAAGTCACACATGCGCAAAAAAGCCGAACGGCGGCGGGGGCGCGAGAAATCGCCCGAACTGGTTGAAAAGTCCTGAGAGACAAGCGGGACCCGGTCACATGCCCGGCCTGCCGTTCGTCGGTCAAGGCCTCCGCGTGGCTCCCTCCATGGTGACTTTGCCGGTGCGCACCCGCTTGGTACGCTCTGCGGCGTGAAACTGATTTCACCGTTCATCACGGCCGGCTGGGGGGTGTTCTGCGCATGCAGTTGGACCTGGTGCATCGGGATGTTTCTTCCGATCATCATGCTCGAACGCTACGGCTGGCCCGGTTTTCTCATCTTCGCCATTCCGAACGTTCTCGGTTGCGCGGCGTTCGGTTATGTGCTGAAAAATCGAGAGCGCTCCCGCCGTCTGATCGAACGCCATCGTCTGATGATGCGCTGTTTCTCCATCGTCACCCTGGCGTACCACGCCTTTTTCATCAGTTTGATCGCGACTCTGCTCGCGCCGTTCGACGTGATGCAGAACACGCAGCTGGCGCTGGTCCTGCCGGCGGTCTTTTTCGCGTTCGGCCTCCTCATCGGCCACCTGCCGGATCGATTCTGGCCGCTGCTCGCCCTGGCGGTGTACGCCCTCTCGCTGACGGCCTTCTCCCAGGTTGGCGTGGAGGCGATCAAGGATGTTTCCTGGCGGGGCGCCCATGCCGAGGGCGAATGGCGGTGGCTGCTTCCGACGGTGGCGTTCGGCTTTCTCCTCTGCCCGTATCTCGATCTGACCTTCCACCGGGCACTGAAGCGCAGTCCGAGCCGGCACGCCTTCGGGGTCTTCGGCGGCACGTTCGCCGTCATGATCATCTTCACCATCGCCTACCGGGACCTCTTCGACATCGGGCTGACGGGTTGGATTCTCGCCCACCTTTCCGCCCAGACGCTGTTCACGATCAGCGCGCATCTCCGGGAACTTCGGCGGGACGATCCGGACCTCGAGCCCGCCCCCGGCAGGTCCCCCTGGTGGCCGGTGTTGCTCCCGCTGCTCGCCGGACCGATCGCGCTGCTGGTGAACTTCGGACCGGAGCCGCAGCAACTCGGCCGGGAACTCTATCTGCGGTTTCTGGTCGCCTACGGCCTGATTTTTCCGGCGTACGTTCTGCTCGCAATGGCATTCAGGCGGATCGATCCGAAACGACGGGTGCACTGGATTACGTTCGGTCTCGTGATGCTGCTGCTCTCACCGATGTACGAGCTCGGCTTCATTCATGGGACCGGAGTGCTTCTGCCGATGGCGCTGCTGTTGCTCATGGTGTTGGCGGTCTTCCGCCGGCTCTGGTTGACGCCGGAAGCCGACCGCCGCTAATCTGAACGGGCGAAGCCCGCCAACCGGCAGGCCTTCGGCGGCGTTTCGCTGGCTTGTGCGTTTCAGCACAGACCAATCATCATGGTCGCGCATGGTCGCGCCCGCTCGTTGTGTTTTCCTTGCCTCCAAGCATCCCGATTCTGGAAGGAGATGAACCACAATGCCAACTTGGTTATGGATTCTGATGTTGATCGCCCTGATCGGCCTGATCATTTTCTACATCCAGTACAAGAAGCAGCAGGAGTAATCAGCCGCGGTCCCGCTCGTTGATCAATTCCGCAGGAAAAGGCAACCGCATCGGCAAGGTCATTGGACCATGCCGATGCGGCTGTGTTCCGGTTGGTCAGGGTACGAAGGTCGAGCCAAGGCATCCGCACGAGTCATGTCCGCACGAGTCATATCTGCACGAGTCATGGCGCCGG
>SKZB01000137.1 GCA_007127615.1 Phycisphaerales bacterium
TCGCGGCCGAGGGCAAACCACTGCCACTCGCCGAAGGCAAACTCGACGTATCGCGGGAGATCGGCATCCTGAAAAATCTTCGGCTCGCCCGGATGAGGCAGCACCAGCCCGCTGTGACGGCCGTAATCGATCAGATAGACGCTCGTCGGATCCTGCAGGTTCACCGGCGGGACGATCGTATTGGAACAGCCGGCCGCAACGAAAAGTGCCCAACTGGCGATGAGAAATGTGCAAGTGCGGAGTGTGCGCACGCGGGGCCCGGCCGGCGCCATCCCGGCCGCCGTTGCCGCTTGTTGATCACGTTGCTGCGCCGAAAACATCGATCAAAGTCTAGCGATCGGCGGGGCGATAGGGAATGCGTCTTCATCCAAGCGATCGCATTCAAGTTTCAACGCCACGGCAAGCCGCGCCGATACCTGGGAATGGCATCCGGCGGCATTCGGTACCGTGCGGCGCGGCACAGAACGAAGCGCGTCCACGCGACATACTCGACGTACGCGACGTACGCGACGTGAACCCCTCTCCAGCCCATTCAAACACGCTCCCCAAGATGTGCAGTTCGACAACGGATACATCTTCAGTCCAGATACACTGTAAACTGATCCATGACAAGCGTTTGTGACGAATCATCAATTCATGAATTTAGCGAAAATCCGAAATGAATCTTCGGCCCGTCCCATTTCGCCTGTGGCCGACGCGCGCCAGTATGGCGTGAAGGATTGGAGCGCCGTGCGGAGTCGCCCTTGGCCGGCCGGATGTGCGGCCGGACATCCGGACCGGCGCGATGGTTGCCGCCGGGTCAGGCAGCCCGGCGGTAGGGGGGAGAGGTCAGTGCCGGCCCGGCGACATCACGGTCGACGAAACTCAACGCGAGCAAGGTCCCGCCGCTCGGGAGACCGAGCGCCCGAACAACCTCGGATCGGATCATTTCGTGACGTTTGAGCATGGGTTCACGACGTTTCTCCGCCAGACCAACGAATATCTCATCCCCCGGTTCAATGGTCAGAGGTGAAGAGAGTTGGAGCAACATGCCACCTTCGGAAATGTCCCGCAATTCAGCCGAGAGATATTTGCCGGAACGCGGGTCGAAAACCTTGCCCGGCCGGGTCATCTGAACACGGGGATGTTCGCGGCGGTCGATTTCAAGAAACGGCTCGTTCATGGCCAGCTCTTTCGGTTGATCGGCGGCGGACTCGCCCCCCTCCATCCACTCATCGATCAGAATCGTCGTGATTCCCCTGCCACTTCGGCCAAAGCGCCGGATTCAGCGAACTTTTCCGCCGACCATGCCGTCAGCCACAATCCGAATTATGCTGCGCGGTCCATGGCTCTCCACCGGATCGTTCAATCTGCTCCCGCCAAGCTCAATCTGGCGCTGTCCGTCGGCCGGCCGGACGAAGACGGCATGCATCCGATCTGCTCATGGATGGTCACCATTTCTCTTTCCGATGAGCTTGAACTCAGTCGACTGGAAGCCGGATCCATCTCGCGTTACGCGATTCTCTGGCATGAAGAAGCAAGGAACCGGAGCGAGATCGACTGGTCGATTCGCCATGACCTGGCCGTCCGCGCCCACCTGGCCCTCGAGCAGGCGGTCGGCCGCGCGCTCCCGGTGCAGCTCAAGCTGGCCAAGCGCATCCCCGTGGCGGGGGGCCTCGGCGGAGGATCGTCCGACGCCGCCGCCATGCTGCTTGCCTGCAATACCCTCTTCGGACTCGGCTTGACCAGCAACGAACTGCAGGCCGTGGCCGCACCGCTCGGTTCGGATGTCAGCTTCTTTCTGTACGGCGGCAGCGCGCTGGTTGAAGGACGGGGGGAGTGCGTCACCCCGCTGGAGAACCGGCCCAACCTTCATCTTGTCCTGATTTTTCCGCCCGTGGCCTGCCCGACGGGAGCGATCTACCGTGCGTTCGATGAGATGGCCGGCCCTGATCGGAGTGGTCTCCGGCCGCACCTGGTGCGAGAATTGATCGATTTGCCGCCGGCGTCGCTGCGGGAGATGGATTTACCGAACGATCTGATCGAGCCGGCGATGTCGGTCAAGCCGGAGCTGAACGAGATTCGACGGAAGATCAAGCGTGCGGCGGATCGGTCGGTCCATCTTGCCGGGAGCGGCTCGAGTCTCTTCGTGATCTGTGATGATGCGCTGCACGCACAGGCGTTGGCGGAGACGATCGAGCGCGAGACGAACCTGCCTGCCGTCGCCGGTCGGACCTCGTCGCCGGAACCGCCGGAACCCCCGGAACCGGCATCAACCGATCAACCGCCTGACGCTTGATCCGATCCGGACAGGAAATCCTTCTCAGAATCACGGGCCTTGGGCGACGCGCTGGTCGGCATTGCGCCCTCACCCACCGAACGGACGCCTTGTATCCAAACGCCTGCACCTCCCACGCGGGCCGAGCAGGCCGCCGCCCCGCACGCCGGCCCGAACGAACTGCGACTCGCTCCATATGAAAAATTTTGTCATGAGGCATTGACGGCGGCCCCTTGGGTTCTACCATGAGATCGACCCATGGGACGGCAGCGCCTCCATCTTGTTCTGCTCGGCATGTTTGTCGTGTACGCCCTCGGCGTGCCGCGCCTGCTCCACCTGATGATCGGAGATTGCGCGAACTGTTGTGGCGAGTACTCCTGCGCGCTGCACGTACCGAGTCAAGCCGACCAATCGGCAGCGACCGGTCTTGATGAGTCCACAACGGACTCCCCGAAATGGAAGGCGGTCAACACCGGTTCCTTCGGCCCGGCCGGCTCGACCACCGTGAGCGCTTCTCCGCACGATTGCTCCAGATCGTGTTGCAGTCGCCGGACCGCGCCCGACGGACGCGCCGCCACCCTTTCCATCCATGCGAATCCGCGTGGCGCGGTGCCCGATGACGCAGCAGGATCGACGACCACCGCGTTGAATGATCAACGAGTTGGTCGTGATCGCACTGGTCCATTTCCATTGCCATCCCATGACAACTCACCGCTCCCCTCGGATGACGAGCGTTGCGGTATCTGTGACATTCTGGCGAAGTCACTGGTGCTCATCCCAGCCCTTCCGGACGCGTCTTGCGTCGCCAGCCTGCGTCGCGTTACGTCGGTGAGTGCACCGGCTGCGCCGCACTGTCGCGACCATCACCGCTTCTCCATTCCCCGCGCGCCGCCCATCGTCTGAAAACGATGGAGTTGAACGCACGTCTCGATATCCCGCAGATTCAGGCAGTTTCGGGCCGTTCCGCCCGGACCGCTGACCGGTCGCGGTGTGATTGAGACAGAGCATTGAGCGTATCGCCTCTGATGAATCCCCGATTGAATCTGCTTTGCCGGCCCGGCGCAGCGTTCCGATCAGTCGGCTTCAGCATGCGAACTGAATGGACAAGTGCCGATGATTCGAAAAACCGATACTCGTTTCACCCGGCATGCCGGTCGTGAGTCGTCCGCGCTCGGGTTCACGTTGATTGAAGTCATTGTCGTCGTGGCGGTGATCTCTCTGCTGATGTCGCTTCTGCTGCCGGCCCTGGGCGCGGTGCGCCGCACCGCACAACAGACCGAGTGTCTGAGCAATCTGCGACAGATCGGCGTCGCGCATCAGATGTACATGAACCTGAACCGCGAGGCGTTCGTCGATGTGGATCTTCCGCACGGCGGAATCGGCGATCCGCGCAATTCGTGGCTGACCAAGCTGCCGCGCGTGTTTCACGACAGCACGCTCGCCCTGCGTTCACCGGCCGACCGCAGTCCGTACTGGTCGGTGGATGAAGGCGGCGCGTGGGACGGCATGACGCTGGATCAGGCGCTCGATTTTCTTGAAGCCAATCCGGGCGAAACGCTGCAATCTTCGCAGATTTCGCGCTGGTCGAGTTACGGCATCAATTATCTGCTCACGCGAAAGTTCGGCGCGTACGTTCAATTCCAGAACGGCCAGGTGAAGACCAGCGAGTTTCATCGCCTGCAATGGATTCCCCGTCCTTCTCAGACGGTTCACTTTACCGTCATGTCGCAGGGGGAAGGCCATAAGAATTCCGATCCGCTCTTCGCGCGATCCGACCACTTCCATTCGGACGAGTGGTTTGACTATCCCAATCAGGAACAGTTGCCCGATTGGGTGGTGCGCGAAATCGAAATCGGAATCCACGGTGGTCCGACGGCAGGATGGAACTCGCGGTCTAACTATCTCTTCGTGGACGGTCGCACGGCTTCATTGACCTTCCGCGAAGTGTATGTGGATAAGAATCGTAACGCGTTTCTTCCCCTGGCCAGCCCGCCGTGATCCGTTTCATCGAGTCTCACGAACGATGTGGCGACAGGGTATGCACGCAGGTGTGGAGCTTGGCTCTTCACGAAATTCAGTCTCCTCTTTCAGAAAGGTCATCATGCGATTGTCCATCCATACATGCGGTTTCGTGAGTTGTATGGTCGCGGCGTGCGTGACCGTCAGCGCCGTTGCGTCAACGCCGAACGTTCATGCCGGCGATGTCATTCTTGAAGTTGTTGATGGCAAGATTGAAACCGGTTCGTTCGACGGCACCCAACTGAGTTTTCCCGCCCAGCTCTGGACACAGGGTTTGGGCGTGCAGAGCGGGCTGGTCGGCACTAACGACCCCGGTTTCGATGCGGCCTCGGGCGCGCTGCCCAACAACGTGCTGGCCGGGCTTGCGATCCGGAAAGCGCTGCGCGTCTGGGATGACGTGTCGGGCGATTTTGACACGATCGCCTCGCCGGAAACGCTCACGATCACGCGCTTCGGCGTGACGATCGAAACGCCGGCCGAAGATCCCGCGAGTCCGGACCAGATGCCGGAACTCATCCTCGCTCAGACCTCCGGCGGGTCGATGCACGTGCATCCGTTTTACACGCTGCAAAATCCCGGGTCGGGCGGCGTGTACCTGCTGGAAATCGAAGTGTGGGTCAATGCCGCCGGCGTTGAACCCTCCGACCCGGTGTGGATCGTCTTCGGTCACAACGCCGATTCGGACACGCTGAACGAGGCGGCGTCATGGGTCGAAGAGAATCTGCTCAACGATGAGCCCGTCTGTCCTGCGGATCTGACGGGCAGCGGTGGAGTCGATGTGTTTGACCTACTCGAGCTGCTCGGGGCCTGGGGCGCAGCGGGCGGGCATCCCGCGGATCTGAACGGTGACGGCACCGTCGATGTCTTCGACCTGCTCGAACTGCTCGGACAGTGGGGGAGTTGCCCGTGAGATTGACGGCAGCTTCCGGGAGTTGAGGGGGAAGAAGGGTGGGCCAGCGCGATCGAATCGCGTGAACCCACGATCGTTTCGATATTCAAATCTGTTTTTACTGTAGTTACTACTTGAAGGAGCTCAGAGAAATGAAAATCAAGAATGCAACAACAATTCTGGCCGGTGCCGCAACACTTTCGCTCGCTGCGGGTGCCATCGCCGCGCCGGACGGTAAGCACTTCGGCGTCTTCGTGAATGACCAGGGCAACCTCGCCACGCAGGGCTGGATCAGTGCGCAGGGCGGTTACCAGGGCGAGCAGGTGATCTTCGCATTTGACGCGCTGACCAACCCGGTGACCAACGAGACGTTCTTCGACTTCGGCACCAACAGCCCCGGCGGCGCATTCGCCTACCCCGGCGAGATCGGGCTCAACTTCATGAGTTCGCTCCAGGCGTGGGATGGAGCTGCGTTCGGCGACTCCGGCACCACGGTCACGATGACCAAGCAGGATGGCAGCGGCGAAAGCGCGACCAGCGGCAGCGGCTTCGCGCCGGGTTTGTCCTGGGCGATCCGTGATGAAACCACGCATCCGAACAACTCCGCCCAATGGGGGCGTCACCACGAGGATGCCGACTACACCATCAACGACGCCGATGCGAACGTTTCGATGTACATGATTGAGATGAGTCTCTTCCACACCCCCGGCGCGATCGGTCAGCCGCAGTACGGCGCCTCCGACACGTTCTGGGTCATCTTCAACGTGAGCGGCAGCGAGTCGGACGTGCTGGCCGCGAAGAGCTGGATCGATGCCAACCTCGTGCCGGGCCCGGGCGCGTTGGCGGTGCTCGTCCTCGCCGGCCTCTGCGGCGCGCGTCGTCGCCGTCAGTGATCTTATCCGGTGTCTCGACTCTTCCTGCGGCGTGACCGTGCGCAAAGGAGGGCGAGTGAAGAATAGAAGGCGGCGTCCACGCGGGCGTCGCCTTTTTCTTTTTCACTGGTTTCGCATCCGTCCCTGAAGTCTTCCCGCCGACCCGCTATCCTTTAGCATCTCAAAACCGGAGCATGTCCGAATTCGGCTTCGGCGGACGAACGCTTTTTCAATCTCTGATCGGAATGGATGGATCGATGACCACCACCACCGCAACGACTGACTTTGTGCCCGCTGACCTCGACGCCACGCAGTGGAAGAATCTCGAGCCGCTGTACCAGTCGCTGATCGAACGCCCGCTGAAGTGCGAGAACTGTGTGGAGCAGCTCATCCTCGACCGCAGCGAACTCGATGCCGCGGCGAGCGAAGCCGA
>SKZB01000321.1 GCA_007127615.1 Phycisphaerales bacterium
GTCCGAAGAGATATCCCCGATCTGATCGGCGGGGACGGTGATGTCCATCTTGACCCACGGTTCGAGCAGGACGGGCTTGGCTTTCTGCACCGCATCGATGAAGGCCCGCTTGCCGGCGGTGATGAACGCGACCTCCTTGGAATCCACCGGGTGGTATTTTCCGTCGTACACGCTGACCTTCACATCCTGCATCGGATAGCCCGCGATCGCGCCTTCGGTCATGACGGTTCGCACGCCTTTCTCGATGGCGGGCATGAACTGTCTGGGAACCGATCCGCCGAAGGTGTCGTCGACGAAAAGCAGGCCGTCGTGCACGCCCTCTTCCTCGCCGTTGAGCGGTTCAACGCGAAGATAGACTTCACCGAACTGTCCCGCGCCGCCGGTCTGCTTCTTGTGACGGTGATGGCCTTCCGCCTTGCTGGTGATGGTTTCCTTGTAGGCCACCTTCGGCGGGCGGGTGTTGACCTCGACGCCGTAGCGATCCTTGAGCAGTTGCAGTTTGATGCGCAGATGCTGTTCACCGAGGCCGCGCAGGACAGTCTCGCCGGTGGCCTTGACGCGTTCGAGTTCGAGCGTCGGGTCTTCCGCCAGAAGCTTCTGCAGCGCTTCACCGAGCTTGGCTTCGGCGCCCTTGCTCGCGACCTCGATCGCGAGGCCGAACATTGGCTTGGGCAACACGAGCGGCTTGAGGTGAATGTCTTCCGGGATGCTGCCGGCGTGAAGGACGGAGTTGTAGTTGATCTCATCCACCTTCGCGACGGCACCGATGTCGCCGGCAACGATCCTGTCGACTTCGTCGTGCTGCTTGCCCTGCAGCTTGAAGACATGCGCGATTCGGACCGGTTTCCTTTCCTGATCGACGCGGGGGTTCACATCCGAACCCGCGTGCCCCTGGTGAACGCGGAAAACGCTCAGCTTTCCGACGTACGGGTCGGAGGCGACCTTGAAGACGTGGGCAATAAGATCCTTGGTGTCTTCGTTCTTCGGCAGCAGTTCCCGGGTCTCCTCGCCTTCCGTGTACTCGAACGTGCGCGGGTTGCCTTCCAGCGGGTTGGGGCACATTCTGATCGTGAAGTCGAGCAGTTCCTTGACGCCCACGCCGTCCCGTGCGGAGGTAAAACAGATCGGGACGAGATGCCCTTCCCGCAACGCCTTCTGAAAGGGATCGTGCAGTTGCTCCGGCGGGACGCTTCCCTTCTCGAGGTACGTCTCCATCAGCTTTTCATCCACCTCGACGATCTGATCGACGGTCGCGGTGTGAAACTCCGAAACATCCCCGAGGTCACTGGTTCCGGAGTCCGCGCCCAGACAGTCGATGACTTTCGTGCCGCCTTCGGCGGGCAGATTGACCGGCAGGCAGACGTTGCCGCACAGTTCCCTGATGGCTTCGAGCAGTGGGACCAGGTTCTCGGTGTTGTCGATCTTGTTGATGATGATCATGCGCGGCAGGTTGCGTTCCTCCGCGCGTTTCAACAGTCGCTGCGTGACGGTCTCGACGCCCGCGGAGGCGTCGATCACCACCACCACGGTTTCCACCGCCGGGAAGACGCTGATGGCTTTGCCGATGAAGTCCGGTCCGCCGGGCGTGTCGATGATGTTGAAGTGCGATCCTTCGTAGTCAAAGTGAAGCAGTGCGCTGTCGAGACTGTGACCGTGCTCTTTTTCCAGTTCGTCGAAGTCGCTGATGGTGTTTCCGTCTTCGACGCGGCCGGCCCGTCCGATGACCCCCGCCTGGTGCAGGATGGCCTCGGCGAGCGTCGTTTTGCCCACCCCCGCACTCCCGGTCAAGGCAAGGTTGCGGATCGTCTCGGTGGTGTACTTCGGCATGGCGAGTTCTCCTGAAGAGGGGGCTGCGGCACCCTCGGCCGGTTCGGATTTTGTCAAGATTCGTCGAGCATTCCAATATACCGCAGGAGTTGGCTCGATGCACCGGTGGGATCAACCGGCGCGCCGAAGCCGGTTCCCGTTGCGGCCCCCGGGGCTCGATTTCCGGTCGGCCCGTGGGGTGTTCACCCGGTCTCGGAGAATCGTCGCGATACACTACTTCCTCACATGTCCGTTCCGCCGTTCAACATTGTGCTGCTCAATCCGGAAATTCCCCAGAACACGGGCAATATCGGCCGGACCGCGGCGGCGACGGGCTGCCGGCTGCACATCGTCCACCCGATCAGCTTTGAAATGGACGCCAAGGCCCGCCGCCGGGCGGGGCTGGACTACTGGCATCTCATCGACTGCCGGGAGCACGAATCGTGGCCGGCATTTCTCCGGAGCGAGCAGCCGGTCCGGCTCTGGCTCTATACCACCAAGGCCGCGCGGCCGCACTGGGAAGCGGACTTCCAGCCGGGCGATTATCTGCTGTTCGGCCGGGAATCGACCGGTGTCCCGGATGAGATTCACGACTGGGTCAGCGCAACGTGGTGCGATGCCCACCGGTTGACCCTGCCCATGAATCCCGCGGCCCGGAGTCTCAATCTCGCGACCGTGGTGTGTACGGCCGTGTACGAGGGCCTGCGCCAACGGGCCGCCCGGACGTCGGGCGCCGAACTTCAAGACTCATGACTGATTTGATTCATTTCGAATCAGAGAAAGGAAACAGACTGACATGGCGGTCACGCAAATCGGGATCTTCTTCGAATACCTGCTCATCACGATCGCCGCCATTTTTGTGATCGTGAATCCGTTGACGACCGCGTTCATTTTCGTTTCGCTGTTGCCACGTGCGAGCGAGAAACGTCGCCGGGCGACCGCGAAACGGGCCGTGGTCGTCTCGACGAGCATCTTCTTCACCTTCGCGCTGCTCGGCGGCGTGATCTTTCAGCTCTTCGGCATCACCCTGGAGGCATTTCGCATCGCCGGAGGCATCATTCTCTTCGGGATCGCGATGGGCATGATCCGCAAGGGACAGGATGAATCGGAGCAGGACGGCGAAGATGACGACGGCGACCCGCTCAGCGAAAAGAAGGGGCAGGATGTGTCCATCATTCCCCTGGCGATTCCCTTCATCAGCGGTCCGGGCTCGATCGCGACGGTCATGATTCTGACGAGCGAAGCGCCGAGCATCTGGCATCTCGGCACCGTGTTTCTGGCCATTCTCATCACCACCGTCACGTGCTTTTACGCGATGGTGTACTCCCGGTTCGTCGTCAAGTACATGGGCGATACCGGCAAGGAGATTGCCACCAAACTGTTCGGGTTGATCCTGTCGGTTATCGCCGTTCAGTTCGTGATCAACGGAATCTACGACGTGTACCGAGGCCTTCCGGTACCGGCGGCGGAGGTCATCCCGATCGATGAGGCGAACGAAAACGCGCCGAGCGCAGGCCCCGCGATTGAAGCTGAAGCGGATTGATCCTTCCCTCCGTCCCTTCGTCCCTCCGTCCCTCCGTGCCTCCGTGCCTCCGTGCCTCCGTGCCTTTGTGCCTTTGCCTTTCTCTTCAGGCCGCGGCTTTGCCGCCCGCTCGTTCCGGCCGGCAGACGACGGCAAGGGCGAGCAGGACCGTGACGGACGTGAAGAACAACGTCCCGAGAACCGACAGGCCCACCGTTCCATCATGAAGCGCCAGCCGCATGGCGTCGGTGCACCATGCCAGGGGGTTCAATCGGAGCACCCATTGCATCCAGGTTGCGGCGCCGTCAATGGAAAAGAATGCGCCCGACAGTAACCAGAGCGGCATGAGCACGAGGTTCATGACCGCGTGGAACGAGCCCGTGTCGGGACTGCGCCAGGCGAAGGCCAGGCCGAGGGCGCTGAGCGCCAGCGCAATCAAAAGCGAGAGCCCGAGGGCCAGCACCGCGCCGGTGATCGAGAGGGTGTCCGCGACGAGGGGCCAGAGCAGGAGCAGAACCACGGCGTGCAGCCAGGCGACGAGCCCGCCGCCGAGCACTTTTCCCAGACCGATCACCCAACGCGGCGTCGGGGAAACCAGTGCCGGTTGCAACCATCCGCTCGCCCGATCATCGATGGTCGTGATGCTCGAGAAGATCGATGCGAAAAGGACGGCAAGGGTGATCATGCCGGGCAGCAGGAAGGCGCCGTAGCTCATGCCGCCGAGCGCAGCGCGATCGAGGGCGGCGGCGAATCCCCCGGAGAGAAAAAGCCAGAAGAGAAGCGGTGTGCCGAGCGCCGCCGCCAACCGCGCGGGTTGACGCAGAAATCGCAGAACCTCCCGGCGGGCCAGCATCAGAACGACCGGACCGGCCGCGGGAGTCGGATGCGATCGCTCGGCCATCGGCGCATTGACCGTCTTCATGCGGTGGAAGCTCCCGGGTCGGTTCGATCAGAGCGGTCCGTTTTCTCGCGGTCATCGATCGGCGGTTCGGTTTCACGTTCCGCCGCTTCGCGGAGGGACCGACCGGTGCGCTGCAGAAAGACATCTTCGAGGGTGGCGGGCGCGACCGTGAAGGCAACGCCGGTTTCGATCAACGGCAGGGTGATCTGCGCAATCTCCGCGGCACTCAGTTGGTCGATCGCGCGCGCCCACACCCCGCGGCGGTATCGCCACGAGGGTCGTTGATCGGGTTCGGGGGACCACGAAGCCGAGGCGGGGTCCGATCCACCTTCGCTCAGCACCGCCAGGATGCGATGGCCGACTTCGTGCCGGAGTTCCGAGGGTGAGCCATCCGCAACGATCTCACCTTCGTGCATGAGGATCACCCGGTCCTGCCGGGCGGCCTCGTCGGTCAGATGTGTGCTCATCAGCACGGTCAGGTTGCGCGTTTCGTGCAGGTGATCCAGAAGATCGTGAAATGCCCGGCGCGCGCCGGGGTCCAGCCCGACCGTCGGTTCATCCAGCAGCAGAATCTCCGGCTCGTGCAGCAGCGCCCGGCACAGGTCCACGCGCCGCGCGAGCCCCTGCGAAAGCGTGCGAACCGGCGCGTCCCTTCGGTCGGCGAGGCCGGACTGACCGAGAATCTCATGAATCCGGCGCTGCGCGAGCTTTGGCTCCAGCCCGAAAAAACGCGCATGCTGCAGCAGATTGTCGCGCACCGAAAAGAACGGATCGAGACTGTCATCCTGAAAAACGACGCCGAGCGCGCCGCGCACCGATCCGGGCGCCTCGATCCCGACGGCGTCCAGATCACGGTTCAGCAGACGCACGTGACCGTTGTCGGGGATGAGCCGGCCGCAAATGGTGCGAAACAGGGTCGATTTTCCGCTGCCGTTGGGGCCCAGCAAACCGGCGCGCTGGCCCGGCGGGATGCGCAGCGTCACCCCGCGCACGGCGTGGCGTGCCGGCTGCTTGTGCCGCGCGGGATAGGTCACACGGATCGATTCCGCGTCGATCGCGAGCAACTCCGTTTCGGTTCCTTCGCGATCCACTTCGGCCGGGAGGTGGGGGTCGGACGCGGTCGTCATGCGGGGATGGGTATCCTGGGGCCGATCGATCATCGGCTGCGTTCCCAACTGTCCTTCAGCGCTTCGTCGAAGATCGTCACCGTGATGTCGCGGAGAAGACGCCGCGCGAGTTGGTCCATCCGGAACCGTTCCTGTTGCAGGCGCGTGCGGCGCGCCATGTCCTCACGAACGTCCTCGAACGCGACGTCGTCGCCGGGCAACTGCCGAACGAGCATCAACAGCGCGTATTGATCGTTCAGCAGAATCGGATCGGACACCGCGCCGGGTTCGAGCGCCCAGAGTGCCTGAAGAAATGCTTCCGGATAGCTCGGATCACGGCGGCTGATCGGCTCGAGCAGGCCGCCGCGCGCGGCGCTCTCATCCGTTGAGTGTTCGGCGGCGAGGTCGCTGAAGAGTTCGTCTCGCTCCACCAGGCGCTCGCGCAGTTGCTGAGCTTCCGAAAGCGAAGCGACGGTGATCAACCGCGGTTGGCGTTTGGGGCCGTGCAGCGCATCAAAGGTCCGGCGAACCATATTCTCGGTAATTTCGACCTCATCCCGAACCAGAGCGCGGAGCGAGGCGTTCCGGCGGAGCAGAGCGTTGAACCGGCGTTCGCCCAGGCCCTGCCGCTTCCGAAGTTCCTCGAGCAGGCGAATCGCGGTGTTCGGATCCTCGTGCAGCGACTGAATCATGAGCATCCGTTCCCGGGCGAGGGCATCCGGCCCGACGCCGATGCCCGCCTCGAGAACCGCATCCCGTATGCGGCGGTCGAGGATCAATTCCCGGAGAACCTGCGCGCCGGCCGCCTCGGTCAGTTCGCGACGAAGTTCGCCCCACATGATGCCGCGGCCGTCCACCAGGGCGGCCGGCCGGCCGTCGACCACGGTGGAGACCGGTTCCGTCCCCCGGAGTCGATCGCGCTCCCGGTCACGGTCCGCCTCGCGATCCGTTGATCGCACCTCGGTGTCATTCGGGGCCGATCCCGCCGAAACGGCATCCGGCGGCGCTTCACAACCGTATAGACCGATCAGCAGCACAGACATTGCGGCCATGACGTACCATTTCATGCATCACCTCGCATGATCGAATCTTACTCTGAGAACGACGTTTCGGCAGGCAGTGCCGA
>SKZB01000003.1 GCA_007127615.1 Phycisphaerales bacterium
CGCCGGATTGTCGCCACGGCGGATCCCGGACTTTCGGGGGGAGCCGGGGGGGGACTTGTCTTCAGGATCGGGGGGCTGGCGGCGAAGCCCCCCGGGGGAGGTGCAACCGTCACTCGTGACCCACACGATTTCCGGTCGACCCGTTTTTTGTCCCCCCGGTGCGATCGCCCGGCGGCGTACCATCGGTCGTTTGGCTTCGCGGGTCGTTCGGCTTCGCGGGTCGTTTGGCTTCTGGAGAGGCTTCTCAACGTCGCGTCATCGCCGCGTGCGTGCGCTTTGTTATAGTTCCCGCTCGTTTCGTTCCAATTCGGTTTCGGTCGATCTGCTTTGCCCCTGGCATCCTGCGGTGGAGTGTTTCGCTCCAACTCTCCGAGCCGCCGTGCCGTAACCGAAACCCGCCGGAACGCCACCCCCCCCTCGAACGCCTGGCCATTCTTTTCAACGTTCACGTGTCCGCTCTCACCTTCACCATTGAATCATCCTGCCGGTCCACCCGGGCTCGGGTGGGGTGCGTGAACACGCCGGGCGGTTCGTTCGACACGCCGGCATTCATGCCGGTCGGCACGCGCGGTTCGGTGAAGGGACTGACGCCCCCGCAGATCGAAGGGACCGGCAGTCAGATCATTCTGAACAATGCCTACCATCTCATGCTTCGCCCGGGGGATGAAATGATCGCCCGGCGGGGGGGCGTGCACCGGTTTATGCGCTGGCGCGGACCGATCCTGACCGATTCGGGGGGGTATCAGGCGTATTCCATGGCGGATATCAACGCCCTCACCGAGGAGGGGGTGACGTTTCGGTCCATTATTGACGGGCAAAAGATCCTGCTCACGCCGGAGCGTTCCGTTGAAGTGCAGAACAACCTCGGGGCGGACATCATCATGGCGTTCGACGATTGTCCGCCGAGCGTTGATCCGGCGTCACTCAATGCGAGTCGAAAGCGGCTCGCCGCGCAACGCTCCGGCCCCTTTCGGACGGGATACGACCACGCCACCCGTTTGCGCGAGGCCCATGAACGGACCGTCCGCTGGCTGGAGCGCTGCGTCCGGGCCCACCGGCGGCCGGATGAACAGGCCCTTTTCGGTATCATTCAGGGCGGCACCGATCTGGATCTGCGGCGGGCTTCCGCGGAGGCGATCACCAACATCGAACTGCCCGGCTACGCGATCGGCGGCGTCGCCGTCGGAGAAGGATCGGACCTGATCCGTTCGATCACCGAATTCACCGCGCCGCTCCTTCCGCCGGAGAAGCCGCGCTATCTCATGGGCGTGGGTTACGAGCGGGACATCGTCGCGGCGGTTCGCGCCGGGGTGGATATGTTCGACTGCGTGCTCCCGACCCGAAACGGGCGGAACGCCCAGGCCTTTACGCCCCGGGGCCGGCTTCATCTGCGAAATGCCGCGTTTCGTGAAGATGACCGCGTGATCGACGAATCCTGCGATTGCGAGGCGTGCCGGGGCGGGTTCAGCCGGACGTATCTGCGGCACCTGTTCATGGCGAAGGAAATGCTCGGTCCGACCCTGGTGAGCATCCACAACATCCGGCACTTTCAGCGTCTCATGCTGGACATTCGGCGCGCAATCCGCGAAGATAACTGGTCTGACTTTGGCCGGGCGTGGCCGGTGGCCGAGCGACGGTCGAATCCATTGCCGGAGACCGGTTCGGGCTGAGCCGATTCGCGGCGGGTGGTGTCCTGCCCGACGGCCTTTCGGCGGTGCCGGCTCGTCGCGAGGTACTTGGACGGGGTACTCGGACGGGTACTCGGACGGGGTACTCGGACGGATAGTCATCCGGGTCGGTCTGGTTCGTCGGTCTTATCATTCGTTGGTCCTGTACGTCGGTCTTGTTTCGTAGTCCTCTCCTCCGGTTTGTCCCCGGGCAAACCTCTCCTCTGCCGGAAGCGTCACACTCATGTTTGAGATGGATTTTCAGACTTATCTCGCCCAGAACGGCCCGCCCGCACCTCCCGGTGAACGGACGTTGACCGGTGAGCCGGGCGGCGGAGACCGCGAAGGCAGCAGCGGCGGTCTCTTTGGCGGCGGTGATGGGGGTTTCTTCTTCATGATCCTCCTGGCCATGATCGTCTTCATGATCATGATGACCGTCATGGGCAATCGCCGTGAGAAGAAGAAGCGCAACGAAATGCTCAGCACGCTCAGGAAGCACGACAAAGTGCAGACGATCGGCGGCGTGATCGGCTCGATCATCGAGATCAAGCCCGAACAGGTCGTTCTCAAGGTTGATGAATCTTCCAACACGCGGATCACCTTCGCGCGCAGCGCGATCCAGCAGGTGATCAAGAGCTCGAGCGCCAAGGACAGTGGGCAACGGAGCGAGGAAGACGACGGCGCGGAAACCGAAGAACGGGCCGCCTGATCAAGCGCACGGCAACGAACCGGTCAGGGTCATCAGAAGCATGCTCCGGCCGAAAACTTTTCGTCCGGATTGGGAACAGAACCTCTTATGAAGAACATCGTCTGGAAGCTGCTGCTCATTGTCTTTGTCCTCGGCTTGTGCGCGATCTTTGTCTACCCGCCGGGCGAGAAGATTCGCCTCGGGAAAGACCTTCGCGGCGGCGTGAGTCTGATCTACAGCGTCAACATCGACCCGGATGAGCCTGATCCGCAGGCCATCCTCGAGCAGACCATTTCGGTTCTGCAGGATCGAATCAACCCGCAGGGCGTGCTCGATATCTCGATGGAGCCGCTGGGCAATGATCGCATCGAAGTGGTCATGCCCCTGCCCAGTCCCGAGGTTCAGGAACTGCGGCGAGCCTTCGAGAACAAACTGCAGGACATGCTTTCACGGGCGCAGATCTCGCCCAGTCGGCTTGATGCGGCATTGCGCGCCGATGCCGCGCCGGCGGAACTCGGCGGGGACCCGGAGGCCGAACGCGGCCGAATCATCGCCGAACTGCAGGAAGCGTACAACACCGTGGAGGCCGAGCGTAATGCGCTGCGTGAAGCGCAGGCCGCCGGCCTGGCCGACGCGGAACTCGCGCCGATCGAGCAAGCGGTTGCCGACGCCATCATCCGTTACGAAGACCTTCGGCGACGTGCCCTCGATCTCAGTCTTGACCGGTCGCGACTCGTCCGCGTGCTCGGACTTGAACGCCAGGTGACTTCGCGCCGAGAACGCGCGGCGGAACGGGAGACGGACGTGCCCGCCCTGAGTCCGCGCGCGATCGAACTGGACAACCTCAAGGAAGCGTTCCCGCACCTGCGCGATGAGATCGACGATCTGGTCGCGGCGCACGACGCCTTTCAGGACCGGCGCACCGCACTGGACGACCCGGAAGATCTCAAGCGTCTCCTGCGCGGCGCCGGGGTCCTCAACTTCCGAATTGCGGTGCGTCCCGGTGCGGAGGACGTGCCGGTCGATGACCTGCGCGACCAGTTGCAGGAGCGCGGTCCGGAACTCGTCGACTCGCCGGTGGCACAGTGGCACGAAATCAATGATCTAAGGCAGTGGTACCAGACGCCCGAGGAACTGGAGTTTCTCCAACAGTTTCCGCGGGAGTTCTTCCAGCAGCGCGGCCTCGTCGCCGCGGAGCGCGACGGCCGGTACTACCTCCTGCTCTACCACACGCCCAACAAGGCCATTACCCACGATGGCGGTCGGCAGTGGAGCGTGGTCGGGGCCAGCCGCGGAATCGACCAGACCGGGCGGCCGGCGGTGGACTTCCGACTCGACAGCGTCGGCGGTGCGCTGATGAGCCGGCTCACCGGTCCGCATCTCGGTGAGCCGATGGCCATCGTGCTCGACGGCGAAGTCTTTTCCGCCCCGACGCTTCAGGGCCAGATCGCCAATCGGGGGCAGATCACCGGCACCTTCAGCCGTCAGGACATCGACTATCTCATCCGCGTGCTGGCTTCCGGTGCGCTGCAGGCGCGGCTGAGTGAAAACCCGATCGCGGAGAACACCCTGGGCCCGTCGATCGGTCAGGACAACCTTGAGCGCGGCATGACGGCATTCGTGATCGCGACCATCTTCGTCGCGCTGTTCATGATCGGTTACTACCTGTTCTCCGGCGTCGTCGCGGTCTTTGCGCTGCTCGCCAACGCGCTGATCATTTTCGGCTTCATGGCCATGATGCAGGGGACGTTCACCCTGCCCGGACTGGCGGGTATCGTTCTGACCATCGGCATGGCGGTGGATGCCAACGTGCTGATCTACGAACGGATCCGGGAGGAGATGTTCGAAGGGGAACTGGACCTGCGCGGCTGTATCAGACAGGGATACAACAAAGCGCTCAGTACGATTCTTGATGCCAATATCACGAACCTGATTGTCTGTCTCGTGCTCTTCCAGACGGCCACCACGGAGGTCAAGGGCTTCGCGCTGACGCTCACCATCGGTATCTGCGCGACGTTGTTCACCTGCCTGTTCGTGACCCGGCAGATTTTCTATCTCTACTCCGACTACTTCCGGGTGCGGCGGCTCCCCATGCTGCCGACGCTGGTTCCGGCCATTCACCATTTCCTTGAGCCGAACATCAACTGGATCGGACTGCGCCGCATTTTCTGGACGTTCAGCACCATTGCCGTCGTCGGCTCGGTCATCCTCGTGGCGTCGCGCGGTGTGGACATGTTCGACACCGAACTTCGCGGCGGCGTGGCGGTGACCTTCAATACCGTCAACGAGGATCCCGAGGATCCGACCAGTCCGCGCCGGATGCTGCCGCACGTCGGCGAAAACAGTGTCGAAGCTCGATTGCGAGAGGTCGCCGCGGACACCCCCGATCCTGCGGATGCCGCGGATGATCGCGAACGGACGCGGCGGGCGGTTCTGCGTGAGTTCACCAACGCCAGCGTGCTGACCGTCGGCGAAACGCGTCGTGACCCGCAACAGGGGGTGCTCGCCAGCACGTTCCAGATCAAAGTGCCCAACCCGCGCGGCATGGACGATGACGCGCTGATTACCAACATCATCGTTGAGGCCGTCGTGGACACCTTCGGCGATGATCTCGACGTGGCCCCGCCGATTCGATTCGATGGTGTCGGCACCGACGCCGTGGCCGAATTCACCTTCCCGATCGAAGTTGAAGAGCTCGGGCAGAACATCGGCGATGGCCGCGTGACCGATCGGGTGCCGGAGTACGTCGGCGGTGTGGCGATCGTCCTGCGCGACATCTCTCCGCCGATCACCATCGAAGAAGCGGAGCGACGCATCAGCCGCATGAGAGCCCAGCCCGACTTCTCGATGGCCGGTGGCCGCGATTTCCGTGTCATCGGTGTGGATCTGGCGGAAGGCGGTCAGGGTCGCAGCGGCTTCACGTCGATGGTGGTGATCGTCGCCGATCCCGCCGTCGGTTACCTCCGCAGCGGTTTCGACGTCTGGAATCGTCAGATTGCCGAAGTCGAATGGCGATTGGTCTCCGAAGCCCTCGCCTCGCCGCCGAGTCTGGAACAGGTCGCCAGCTTCTCGCCCGCCGTGGCGCGAACACTGGCCGCGGCAGCGCAGGTCGCGGTCGTCGTCAGTCTGCTCGGCATTCTGATGTACATCTGGGTGCGCTTCGGTTCACTTCGGTACTCCGCCGCGGCGATCGTCGCGCTCGTCCACGACGTCTGTATCGCGCTGGGCGTCCTGGCGCTGACCGCGTTCATCGGCCGCACCGTGCTCGGTGATCTTCTGCTCATTGACGAGTTCCGGATCGACCTCGGTGTGGTCGCGGCGTTGCTGACCATCATCGGTTACTCGCTCAACGACACGATCGTCATCCTCGACCGTATTCGTGAAAACCGCGGCAAACTTCCCCTGCCGACCGCGGAAACGGTCAACCGATCGATCAATCAGACGATCAGTCGAACGGTGCTGACCTCGACCACGACGATCATGGCCGTCCTGGTCATGTACACCGCCGGCGGGAGCGGGATTCGCGTCTTCGCCTTCACCCTGCTGGTGGGTCTGATCATCGGGACCTACAGTTCGGTGGCGATCGCCGCGCCGCTCGTGTACACCGATCGCCAGCCGACCCGGCGGCCCACGGACGAGGAGACGGATGAAGACATGGATCGACTGGCATCCGATGGAGATGATGAAGGCCGCCCCGCGCTGACCTGATCCGGGTAACGTGCGTATCGTGACCGTGCCGCCGGAGCGGTCACGGGAGTTTTCGTGACTCTTTTCTTCGGCGGCCGATCATCGACGATGAGTCATCGACGATTGACTCTCGACAACCGGTTCTTTGGCAGTTGGGAGGTTCTATGACGGGCGGGACCAAGGTATTTCTGGCGATCGTGGCTCTGATTGCCGTCATCCTCGTTGTGTATTACGGCTGGCTGCTGCCGAGCGATGACGAGGCGCTGTCGGTGAATGGCCCTGCGGTAACCGACCGCGTGCCGAGGCAGACCGAGACCGCTCCCGCGCCGGCCGAGGATCGAGGGGCTCCGGTCCGTGATCGGGCCGAGGCGCGGCCCGAGCGAGGGACCGGCTCCCGGCTGATCCCGGAGCCGCC
>SKZB01000320.1 GCA_007127615.1 Phycisphaerales bacterium
ACCTCGCCCGTCTCCACCTCGAGCACCACCGCCGCGGAGTTGAGCGGCCGCCCGATCGGCAGTTGATCGTTCTGATGCCAGGATTGCACGCGGGTCAGGCCGAGTTCATGGGACAAGAGCGCCTGAACCCGCGCCTGCAGCAGAATGTCGAGCGTGAGGTCGAGATCCTCACCCGGAACGGGTTCGACGCGCCGCTGCTCGCCGGTGTCGCGCCGTTCGTTGATCACCCCGCGCCGGCCGCGCAGTCGATCTTCAAAGGCGAGCTCGATGCCGCGCGAGCCGACGATGTCGCCCGGCCGGTAGCCGCCGAGATCGATCTCGCCGGTCCGGGGATGAACGAAGGGACGACGGTCAACGTCTTCGGCCCAGATTTCATCGCGGACCGAGCCGAGGATGTGATCGGCGATACCGTCCACGCGCACCAGGACGGGCGTTTCGGAGCGCAGCGGCCGCGGCAGGTGCGCTCGATTGACGACGACATCGATACTCTCCCACGGATTTTCGCGGCGGCTCGCATCGTGCACTTCGACGATTCCGTCCAGGTCGCGCGACAGACGCTGAAATTCGTAGGCGACCTGCGCATCCACGCCGGGCAGCATGACGTGATGTTCGCGCTGCTCCCGGATGGGGCGCGGGCGGAAACCGCCGCCTTCCTCGTCGGTGCCGAACCGATTCTCCCAACTGACCCGCTGCTGCTCCCAGACGACCGCGGCGAGCGACTGCACTTCCGCGCGAATGGTGTCTCGGCGGCGTTCCAGTTCGAGTTCATCGAAGTCGCCGTGCCGTTGAACCTCGGCCCAGAGCCGCTCGGTCATGGTGACCCACGCGTCTTCGCGTCGATCGATCTCCGCTTCCCGCTCTTCGGGGCTGAGCTGATTCCAGCGGCTGGAGCCGATCTCACGGCGGGCCTGCCGGGCGGCCCGATCGCGAATCCAGCTCCCGGTGATCACGTCGTAGCGGATCGCGACATCGTAGCTGGCGCGGTCCCGGGCCAGCACCCGGCCGCGACGATCGCGAACCTCTCCCCGGTAGGTCGGCAGGTAGATCCGGCGGTCGAGCCGGGCCTCGGCTTCGCTGCGGCGATCGGCGCCTTCAACGACCGAGAGGCGAAGAATCTGCGTGGCCAGGGCCGCGACGACCAGCGCCATCACGACCACGAGCAGCACGAGCCGCCGGTGAAACATGCTGGGAATGAGCTTGCGACTGTCCATGCTGTCCTGATGCGCAGCCGGTGCGCGTGATCCACTCCGTTGGGTCAGGGCGTTCGCTCAGATATCCTTCATCGACCGAAACGGCCGACCGCATGGAGTTTAGGAGGATTGGAGGTGCGGGGGGACGCTGGGATCGGGATTTCGTGCGATCCCGGAGGGTGGTCGCGAAACCTGACGGGCGATTCGGCGGGCCGCGGCCAAATCAGACGTTGAAGAGAAAGTGCACGACATCGCCGTCCTGCATGCGGTAGGCCTTGCCTTCCGATCTGAGCTTGCCCGCTTCGCGGATCGCCTTCTCGGTCTTGTGCCGGACGAGATCATCGACGTGGTAGCACTCGGCCCGGATGAAACCGCGTTGAATATCGCTGTGGATCGTCCCCGCGGCTTCGGGGGCCGTCTCACCCCGGCGGATGGTCCACGCCCGGACCTCCTTCTCGCCGGCGGTATAGAACGACGCCAGCCCGAGCAGGCGCTGAATCGCCCGGGCCATCGTGCCGACGGCCGGTTCGGCGAGGCCCATCGATTCCAGCATCTCGACGCGGTCGGCTTCGTCGAGTTCCGCCAGCTCCGCCTCCAGCTTCGCGCAGAGCGCCACCGCCTCGGCGCCGGTCTCCGCGGCGTGATCGCGAACCTTCTGCGCGGCATCGCTCTCCCCCGCCAGGTCATCCTCACCGACGTTCGCGACGTAGAGAACCGGCTTGGCGGTCACCATGCCGTAACTCTTGAGGATCCCCTGCTCCTTCTCGGTCCAGTCCTCGATGACGCGGATCGGGCGACCGTCCTCGAGCACGGCGGTCACCTTCTCCAGAACCGTCACGCGGGCCTTTGATTCCGAATCACCGGTGCGGGCGGCCCGGCCGGCTTTGTCCAGGGCGCTCTCCGCGACGACCATGTCCGCGAGCACGAGCTCGCTCTCCATCTGGTCGATGTCCTTTGCCGGTCTCACCCCCCCGCCATCATCGAAACAGCGCACCACGTGGCAGACCGCATCGATCTTGCGCACGTGGGAGAGAAAGCTGTTGAGCTTGGAAGGATCGCTGCCGGGCGGCACGCCGGGAATATCCACGAGTTGAATCGTGGCGGGGATGACCTTCTTCGTCGTGATCAGGGACGCGATCGTCTTCAAACGCGGGTCGGGGATGTGCGCCACGCCGAGGTTCGGCTTGAGCCCGCCGGAGGTGAAGGCGTCGGGCGAAGAACCGATCAGCGCGCTGAAGAGGGTGGTTTTTCCCACGCCGGGCAGGCCGACGATTCCGCATTCCATGATTGAAATTCCTTGGTGACTTGAAACGGAGAAAGCCGAGCAGAGTAGCGTCTGCGCGGCGTGCGGTCGAGAACACCCGCTCATCCCGGCAGCTGTTCGGCGCAGCCCGATGTGCGATCAATCACCGGGCAGGCCGAACTCATCCGGCGAGAGCTTGATCTGGAAACCCGGCCCCTGAACGCGGAGAACATTGTCGCCGTTTTCAAACGCCCAGCGTTGAAGGTCCGGATCGTACGCGACGCGGACGGTGTCCAGCGGCCGGCGATCGAAGCCGAAAAGGGTGATCGACGCGACGTGAAGCTCCTGTGGGTACTCGCTGACCACGAGTTCCGGCGCGCGGAGGGTCGTCAGCTGTTCGAGCAGTTCCTCGACGTCTTCCGTCGACACACGTCGATCATCATGGTCCGGCGCGATCCAGCGATTCAGATCCCGCTCAAGATGAAACGCGCCCGTCGGCCCGTCGATCCGCAGGCGCCGGACGTCCGCAGCGCGTGCGCCGGTTCCGGTCGGATCGACCAGTTCGCTGAGCGGGGCAAACAGGCGCACGATTGTTCGGGCGGGTAATCGAAGCACCGCCGGGCTGCCTTCGAGTTTGCCGTAACGATCCTGCGTGCCGCCGCCCGCGGGTGAACCGACGAGCAGTCCCTGGGTGAACGCGACGCGTTCGAGATCATCATGGTCTTCTGCATCATCGTTGGCGGATGACCGATCCGATCGCGGCACGAGTCGGCTGCCGACGATCTCAATCCGGCCGGCGGGCGCGTGAAGCCCGAACCGTGCGAGATCACCGGGTTCATCGAGCACAAAACCGCCGGCCCGCGCGCCGGCGAGGCCCATCATGTATTCCTCGATCCGCTCACGGTCGGCGCGGGTGGCGACGGGTTCGCGCAGGAACCACTCCCGTCGATCCCGTTCGATCACGATTCGCGCCGACCCTTCCTCGCGCACGATCCGGTCGAGTTCGATACTCACATCGCGGAAGAGCGTTCGATCCCGCCACTCGCGCGGATCGGTTTCGAGGATTCGCTCGTGCATGTGCTGGCTGGCGACGAAGATCCCATCGTCTTCGACCGCACGGATATACGCTCGGCCGCCGATGCCGCGCCGGCCGAGGGCGTACTCGACCTCGCCACCCGCCCACCCGTAGCGAATGCGGACTTCGCCCGGCTCCAGCCCCAGCCCGGCCGGAGTGAACTCCTCGCTGAACGACGCCGCGTCGATCCGATCGTACACACGGACTTCCCGCGCCGCGGTGACGAGCTGGCGGATCCGGTACGCATCCAGCGGATAGGCGAACGGTTCGGTCTGCCGCCAGTTGCGGCCGTCGCGTTCGAAGCTCATCGCCCGGCCATCACGATAGCGGAGCTCAATACGGGTGACTTCTTCCGCCGGCATCTCCGCCACCCCGGGCAGCGCGGTGTCCGTCGACCCGCCGCGCCCGCCCGAGGCGTCTCCCGGCTGAGTGAGCCAGACGAGGAGGACGATCAGCGCGGCCAGCACGGTCAGAATGAAGGTGGAACGCCAGGACATGGTTTTCGGCTCAGGACGGAAGACGGAGGTGCCGCCGGTTTGTGATTCTGCCTTTTCATCAATTCGTTCGGAGGTTGACTCACGCGTTCAACCAGTCAGCATCCTAGACGCGCCGCCACGCCCAGACGCCCATCGCCAGAAGCAGGCACGCCAGCGGCATGCCGATCACCAGACCGAGCATCCACGCGCGGTACGCCCCGTCGCTGATCTCCTCCAGCCGCGCGACTTCCCGGCTGGCGGGGCTCGGGGCGATCAGATCGTCGTGGCCGGCCAGCCACGCCACGGAGGCCTGCATCAGTTCGTAGTTGCCCGGGCTGCGCAGGACGGTTCGGGTCGCGCCGATCTGCTCGGCCGCATCGGCCACAAAGCTCAGCATCCATCCGCCGGAACCGATGAGTATCGCCCGCTGCGGTTCATCGCGCAAAGCGTGCGGCCGCTCGATCGAAACCGCGATCGGCACCGCCTCGGTGAACCTTCGTTCGTCGTCGGGTGGGGATTGCGACTGCGGGTCGGCCGACCAGTCCGACTCCAGCCAGCGGTTGCGGCCCGGTTCCACTTGCGCCAGCACCCTGCGGGTTCCTTCGATCTCCTGCTCAAGTCGCAGGGGAACCGGCACGCCGAAGTACGTCTGCAGCCCGTGCACCGCACCGGAGATGGGATGGCCGCGTTCGAATCGTTGCAGATGCTGGTGCCGCAGAACTTCGTGGCGATCGGCGCCGGTCCGGACCGATTCGTAAATCACGCTCGAGGTTTCGGCGGTCACGCCGAACGGTCGCGCGAGCTGGGTCCACGGATCCGGCTGACCGTAGCGCGGCAACATGCTCGGATAGAGACTCACCATTACCGATTCGCCGTCGGCGATGAGATCGCGCGCCGTCCGCAGAAGTTCGACTTCCGGGTCGCCCGGTTCCAGCCCGGTTCGTTGCGGCGGCGCGACGATGACCCAGACCGTCGGCTGACCATCCTGCCCCGTCGGGCGATCATCACGATGGACGCGCCACTCCTCCACGTCGTAGCGGGCGCTGTGGAGCAGGGTGGCCACCCCGACCAGATCAACGCCGCGGTCATCCGGCCGAAAGAGCGAGCGATCTTCGCCGTGGACAAAGACAACGCGCGGGAGCGTGTCCCTCAGCAGCGCGCGGATGGCGGAGGCAAAGAGTTGCTCGCCCCGAAAACGCTGGTCAAATGTCAACTGACCGGTCTCGAGCTGCCGGACGTTTTCCGGCGGAAAGAGCTGCCGGCCGGGAATGACCGCCGCCCTTTCCGGCCCGAGGACCACCGCCGCTTCCCCCTCGGCCAGTTGACGGCCGATCGTCGCCAGTTCAAGTTCGGGCAACTGGCGCAGCGGATCGGCGGTGCGCATCAGTCGCTGCGCCCAGTCGTCGTACTCACGCCGCGACCGGTTGAGAAACGATCGGACCTCCGGCGGCATGCCGGGATTGCGCGCCAGCAGTCGCGCCTGCTCGGCGAGTTCATCCATTTCATTGGCGTACAACGTCAGGGCCTGCACCAGGGTGCTGCGCGCGAAGTCGTAATCGGGAATCGGTCGCTGCTCGCCCACCGCGCGGACCTGATCGACCTCATCCAGCACCTGATGGCCTTCCTCACCCAGCAGCGCGAGCACCTGAGCCCGTTGTACGATCTCGTCGATGCCGTCGTCACGGCCGGCCATCAACGCGAGCTCCTCAAGCTGGCCGGAGTGTTGCTGCGCGTACAGCAGAAGATCTTCAAACAACGCGCGGCCGCGGTCGAGTTGTTCATCGTACTCCGCCACCAGATCGCCGTAAGCGCTGCGCAATCTCGACAGCAGCGATTCGTAGGCGACCACGCTTGCCGGGTCGGTCGGATCGATCCGTTCGATCTGAATGTTGGGCGCAGCGCGGGTGATTCGTTCGAGCACTTCGTCGATCTGCCGCCGCAGCGATGCGTCCTTTTCCTCTTCGATGACGAGCAGCGCGATCGTCCAGTCGCCTTCAAGATCGTTCAGAATCTTTCGCGTCTGCTCGCTGAGGGAGTACGCCCGGGTCTGCGTTGCATCAAGGCGCGATCGCCACTCGCCGCGCTGGAAGAGGACGTTGACCGAGATCAGGATGATCGCCACACTGAGCAGCGAAAGCAGCAGCCTGGCCGCCGTACTGATTCTT
Organism: Phycisphaerales bacterium; assembly: GCA_007127615.1. Taxonomy (GTDB): domain Bacteria; phylum Planctomycetota; class Phycisphaerae; order Phycisphaerales; family SM1A02; genus SKZB01. The sequence goes on from SKZB01000320.1 coordinate 6,150, forward strand.
CCGGCTTGTCGGGCGGTTTCGCTCATCTCAGGACCTCCGCAGATTCAGCGAGAAGACGGCGGCGACCAGGAAGAATGCGGCCACGGTGAGGAAGAAGACGACATTGGCGGTGTCGAGCAGGCCGATGGTGAAATCACGCAGCCGCACATCCGGATCGAGCAGAAAAACGATGCGTGACCAGGGATCTTCCAGGTGCTGCGGCAAGAGCTTGGTGCCGATCCCCAGAACGAGCCAG
>SKZB01000270.1 GCA_007127615.1 Phycisphaerales bacterium
CGCGAAGCGCCGCGGGTTGTTCCGCCGCAGGTCCGCATCGTCCCGCCTCACGTCACAAACGTCGGCAGCGTCCTGGACGTCCTGGCCTGATCAGATGAGGCCGCCGTGCGATCGAGAGAGATCGCAGCGCCGGGGCGGATCACTCACCACGGGACCGGAGCGCACTTCAGCCGGTTTCTCCCCCGGCAACTCAGCCCCAATTCTCCAGCAGCGCGAGCAAGTCGAAGACATCAACGACGCCGTCATCGTTCAGATCGGCGGGGCAGTTGTCGGGATCGGCGCAGATGCCCCACTGCTCGAGCAGAATGAGCAGATCGAAGACGTCGACCACACCGTCGCCGTTGAGATCACCGGGAACCGGGTCATCGACCCGATCGGCAGAGGCGATGAAGACGCCGCTGCCCCATTCGATCTGTACGGTGTCTTCGGGTTTGAGCGAGGCGTTGAACGCGATGTCGCCGTGGTCGTTGATGGCGACCCCGCCGCCGAAAACGGGTGAGGTATCCTGCCGGGCGATCTGTCCGGGGCCGAGATCGGTCGGGACCGGATCGAACTGGCCGATCACGCGCTGCCACCGCTCACCGTTACCGACCGCGATGGCGTAAAGATTCTCACCGTCGCGAATGCGGAAGGCGACGAGGCCGTGGTTGTTGAGCGAAGGGGCGAAGAACTCGATGACGTTGATGTCCGGGTCGTCCGTCGTCGCAATCTCGATGACTTCATCACCATCGCCGAGGTAGACCCCGCGGCCGCCGCCGACCCGGTTGGCAATGAACGCCACCTGGCCGTGATCGTTGAGCGAGACGCTGTTATCAAACCCGGAGAAGGGCGAGTTCGAATCAAGCACGCTCGTGTCGGCGATCAGGACGGATGATCCATCCGTACCGAAGATGCGAATCTGATCGGCGTTGCCGCTGATGCCGGCGAGGCGCACCTTGCCGGCAATCCGGCGTTCGTTGTTGAACGAGGGCGTGAACAGGAAGGAGTACGGGCTGCCGGGCGTGTTGGCGACTTCCGCGGCGTGAATCGCGGCATTGCCCTCGGCATCCCGGGAATACCAGATCTGCCCCGCCCCGAAGAAGCTCGCGCGGTACGCCACGTCGTTCTGATCGTTGATCTGCGGGGCGGACCAGCCGGAACTGCCCAGCGGCGCGTTGGTCAGAAGACCGCTCGTCTCATCGCCGGCATCGTAAAAATACACCCCGTTCTGCGCCGAGAACGTCTGGGGAAAGACGAGCCGCCCGTGGTGGTTGAGCACGGTGTCGCTCACCAGCGCACCGGCGGGTGAGGTGTAGACGACCCCGCCCCCGCCCGCCGCGCCGAACCAGACGCCGCCGGAATCGGTTCCGCCGATCGCGTTGAGACGGATGGCAACCTGTCCGGCGTTGTTGAGGGTGGGCGTGCCGCTCGTGAAGAAGGAATCGCAGTTGAGGTTGAAGACCTCCGGCCCCTCGTTCACACACAGGTTGGAGCGCACCTGCAATTCAAACGTGGCGTAGCTCGGCAGATCGCCCCGAACGACATCGGGGGTGAAAAGCAGAAACGCGCTGCCCACGGCAGCGCACGGCACGATTATCGTGGTCTTCTTCATGAGCACTCTCCCTGTTCCTTCGGGTGCGCTTCATCCATTCGAATCATTCAACGACCCCCATTCTAACGGGTCGCGGGCGCCACGAAAAGCATTTTCCAGCTCGCTCCCGAGTCATTCGGGTGCGCATGGGGGGTGCATTTCCGGCGCACTTTCGGCCCGCTACGCGCGAGCGCGGCGGAGCGGCGGCGCCAGGTACGGCTCCAGCTCGATCGGCATGCGTTTCAGTCCCCGGCGGACCGCCTTGGCCACGGCGTAGTGCAGGCTCTCGTGCATCCGCCGGCGCACGGCGCCGGTGACATTGAACCCCTTGCGTTCCATCATCTCCAGCGACCACCGCCAGGCGTGGTACTCCTCCAGACATCGCGGCCGGTAGGTGCGGAATCCGATGGCGTGATGACCGACTTCATGCAGAAAGATCGCGCAGCTCATCGGACCGCGCGGATAGGGCGATTCCAGCAGGCGCGTCACCTCGCCCGAGCGGACATCACGCAGTTCCCAGGCGCAGCCGGAGGAACTCTTTCGCCATTTGCGAATGCGGATACCGTAGGTCGATTTCATCTCGCGCACCAGTGCGTCGTAGCGCTGCTGCATCGGCACGGACTTTTCACTCTTGCGGCCGTTGCCTGCGGCCGGTCGCGGCCGGGGCGAATCATCGGCACGGGGCCGCGGCGGCGAAACGGGATCCCTGCGTTTCGGCTTCGGCGGCGAGAGCAGTTCCCAGAGATTGCGCGCGATCCAGCTCATACCGGCTCCAGCACCATGCCCGGCTCGCACCGGTGACCGTGACGAAACGACTCCATGGACATGATTCGGCCGCCCGGCGGTTGAATTTCCAGCATCTCGATCGTTCCCGGCCGACAGGCGATCGTGCCGTCGGAACGAAGCGTGCCCGGCGGCTGCTCAACCTCGTTCCGATCCTTCACCCGCACGCGGATCAGTTTGACCGTGTGCTCGCCGAACTTCACCGCACAACCGGGCCAGGGCGTCAGGCCGTGGACGCGAGCCCGCACCATCTCCGCCGGCTGATCAAACCGCACCGTGCCGTCGGCCTTCGTGAGCTTTCGGGCGCTGGTGGCGCGGCTTTCATCCTGCTCCACCGGGGCGACACGGCCGGTTTCTTCATCGCGCAGCACCTTGAGGACGAGATCGGGCCCCATCGCGGCCAGACGATCGTGCAGTTCTCCCGCCGTTTCCTGCGGGCCGATGTCGGTCGCCATCCGGGCGAGGATCTCGCCCGCATCCATGCGCTGCGCCAGGGTGATCACGCTCAAGCCCGTCTCCCGGTCGCCATGGATCATCGCCCAGTTGATCGGAGCCGCCCCCCGGTACTTCGGCAGAAGCGAGGCGTGCAGGTTGATCGCCAGAGACTCATCGAGCAGGACGGGCTTGAGTTTGTGACCGTAGGCAATGACGACGAACGCATCCGGGTCGATCTGCTGCACCCGCTCGATGACCGCGGGCTCATGCGGATCTTCCGGCGTCAAGGCGGGCAGGCCGAGTTCTTCGGCGCACTGCGCAATCGGCGTGGGCGTCAGCGTGCGTTTGCGGCCGGCGGGTCGTGCCGGCTGGCTGATCACCAGCGCGACCTCGTGTTCCGGCGCACCATGAATCGCCCGAAGTGTCGGTTCGCCGAATGAGCCGGATCCGAAGAAGATGAGTCGCATGGTGAAGTTGAGAAAGTACTGATGTGAGGATCGTCCGGCGCGCGGTCACGGTGCGCATGACGAAAATTTCGACGACGGCTGGAAAACGCGTCACTCCCGATACGCGGCCTTGAGTTCCTTCAGGGCTTTGCGCGTGGCCAGTCTGGCCATCGGGCTCATGCGATCAATGATGAGCTTTCCTTCGAGGTGATCGTACTCATGCTGCCAGACGCGGGCTCTGAATCCCCGATCGGAGAGCGCAAACGACTTTCCCTCAATGTCATGGGCCTCCAGTTGTACGCCGTCCGGCCGCCGGACATCCACGTGTATTCCGGGCAGACTGAGGCATCCTTCCTCGCGCATGGTGAGTTCGGGAACGGTGACCGTCAGCGAGGGATTGATGCAGGTGAGATCCGGCTCACCCTCATCCAGTCCCGCGAGCACGAAGATCCGCCAATCCAACCCCACCTGGGGGGCGGCCAGACCGATGCCTTCCGCCTCGTGCATCAGTTCAATCATTCGCTGCGCAACGGCGCGCACGTTCTCATCCGTCGGATCAACGTCCCGGGCCTTCTGCCGCAGGATCGGCGCGGGAAAGTGGACAATTTCGAGCGTAGCGGGATCGACGTTCATGCCGAGTATCCTACGGACTGTTCAATCGGGCAGCCAGATGGCAGATTCACGAGGATCAAGACGGTCTCATTGACCTGCCCGGTCGGGGAACGTACCTTGACAGAGCTGTTTGTGACCCGACAAACGGCGGTTCCGCTGGGAGTCAAACGAGCCGGCACCCAGCTCTTACCAGAGTCCCCTTGACGCAGGATCGCCTCGTGGTTTTTTTCCGACGCAAGAAGAAGGATGAAGAAGCCGATTCGAAGGCCGAGACGGAGGCCTCCGAATCGAGCGTTTCGACCGAATTCAAGCCCCAGCCGGACAAGGCGCGAAAGTGGTTTGAGTACGGCAAGAACGCGGCCGATACCTCCAATCTGGATTACGCACTGACGTGCTACGCCAACGGGATCAAGCTCGATCCGGAATCCTTCACCGCGCACGAAGCGATGCTCGATCTCGCCGCCCGCTACCTCAGCCAGGGCGGCAAGGGCGCGAGCGGCAAGGAACTCAAGTCGATTTCCGATGACACGCCGGTGGGCAAGTTCGCCGCGGCGGTCTTCGCCTGGATGAAGGACTTACGCAATCCGTCCCAGGCCCTGAAAGCCCTCGACGCCGCCATCAAGGCCGAACAGGTCGAATGGGGGAACTGGATTGCGCCGCGCATTCTCAAAATCGTCCGCAGTCAGAAGAAGCTCAGCAAGAGCACGCTCAGCCAGTTGATGGAACTGTGCAAGAAAGTCGGCGCGTGGGACGAAGCGATCGCCATCGGCGAGACGTTGCTCAACCTGGACCCCAAGAACAACGCGCTCGCCGCCGAGCTCAAAGACCTTTCCGCCCAACGCGCCATGGATCAGGGCGGTTACGAACAGGCCGCCGGACAGGAAGGCGGTTACCGCAAGTTCATCAAGGATGCGGATAAACAGCGCGAACTGATCGAAGCGGAGTCGATCTCCGCCGGCGAGTCCGTGGAAGAACGGAATCTGAACCGCATCAAGGCCGCTTACGAAGAAGATCCGACCGTCCCCGACGTGATCAATCAGTACGGAAACATTCTGCGGAAACGCGGCACCGACGAATCGCTGAAAGAAGCGTACGATGTCTATATGAAGGGCTTCAAGGAAACCGGTGAGTATCGGTTTCGTCTGCTCGCCGGGGATATCAAGATTGATACGTTTAAGCGAAAGCTTCGCGCGCTGCGCGAGAAGATGGACGCGGCGCCGGATGATGACACGCTGAAATCCGAAGCCAAGGCATTGCGGGAGAAACTCCTGCATCTCCAGTCTCAGGAGTATCGAGAGCGGGTCGAGAAATACCCCACCGACCGATTTCGCAAATTCGAACTCGGCATGGTCGAGATTGAACTCGGCAACATCGAATCAGCCATGGCGCAGTTCCAGTCGGCCAAGGATGAACCGAAACTCCGTGTGCGGGCCGGCCATGCCCTGGGCAAGTGCTTCGCCAAGGAGGGGTGGCACGTCGAAGCGATCGCGGAGTACAAGGAAGCGCTGAACAAGATCGACGCGGGCGACAAGGAGCGCGAGCTGGAGATCCGCTACGACCTCATGCTCTCCCTGATCCAGCATGCGCGGGCCGAGGAATCGATCGAGGTGGCCAAGGAAGCGCTCCATATCTGCTCCGGCATCGCAAGAACCAAGATCACCTACCGGGACATCCGCGGCAAACGGAAGGAAATCGACGATCTGATCAAGTCCCTCGCGCCCGCCGGTTCCTCCGATTGAATTGAACGGAGACGCGGCATGTCGGTGATTGCGATCATTCCCGCGAGGTACGCCTCGACCCGCTTTCCCGGCAAGATGCTCGCCGACCGCACCGGCCGGCCGCTGATTCAACACGCCTACGAGCAGGTCATTCAATCCGCCGCGGTCGACCGGACTCTGATCGCGACCGATGACGACCGGATTCTGGAAGCGGCCCGGGCATTCGGCGCCGAAGCGGTCATGACCCGGGCGGATCATCCCAACGGCTCCAGTCGACTCGCCGAGGTCGCCGCGTCCCTGCCCAGGGCGGAACTCATCGTCAACGTGCAGGGTGATGAGCCGGAACTGCCGCCGGCGCTGATCGACCGCGCGGTGGAGCATCTGCGTCAATCGCCCGATGCAGTGGTCGGAACGCTCGCCTCACCCTTCGCGGCCGATGAAGACCCCGCCGATCCGAACATCGTCAAGGTCGTCCGGGATCAGCGCGGCTGCGCGTTATATTTTTCGCGTGCGCGCCTTCCCTACCCGCGGGATTGCGAAACATCCCCCCATGCCGAGCCCCTGAAGCACATCGGGCTGTACGTTTACCGCCGGCCGTTCCTGCTTCGCTACGTGACCCTCCCGGAAACACCGCTCGAACGGGCGGAGAAGCTCGAACAGCTCCGCATTCTCGAAAACGGCGAAAAGATCGCCGTGGCGGTCGTGGGCACGGATCATCACGGTATCGACACGCCGGAGCAGTACGAAGCGTTTGTCCGGCGGGAAGAGGCGAGGGCGCGGGGTCGTTCGGGGAAGTAGCGGCGCAAAGGCACGGAGGCA
>SKZB01000150.1 GCA_007127615.1 Phycisphaerales bacterium
CGTTGACAGAGCTCCCAGAAGATCTCCATCGCCCGGTCGAAGATTTCGGGGTCAGTTCCGCTCATCGCTCAGCTCACGTCGCAGCCAGGCCCGCGCGCCGTACCAGTCGGCTTCGGCCGCTTTGGAAGTGATGCCCAGCACGGCGGCGGTTTCATCACAGGTGAGCCCGCCGAAGACGCGCAACTCGACGACCTGCGCCTTCCGTGGGTTCCTCTTGCTCAATCGCTGCATGGCCTCATCGAGCGCCAGCAGATCCAGGTTGTGGCCCAGGTCCGCGTGATTTGAAGCCTGGTCCATCGGGACCTGTTTCCAGCTTCCGCCGCGTTTGTCCGCACCCTTGCGCCGAGCGTGATCGATCAGGATCTGCCGCATCGCGGTGGCGGCCACGGCGAAAAAGTGCGCGCGATCGTTCCATTCGGCGTGGTCGGAGTTGATGAGCCGAACGTACGCCTCGTGCACGAGCGCGGTCGGCTGCAGCGTGTGGTCGCGGTTCTGGGTCCGAAAGTACGCGCCGGCGAGCTGGCGAAGTTCATCGTACACCAGCGGCAGCAGTCGGCTGGCGGCCGCCTCGTTCCCGTCCCGCGCATCCTGAAGGATTCGTGTCAGTTCATCCCGCGGCCCGTCCGCCATGGCGCCCTTTCCGGTCTGCATCCCATTCCGACCCATCCATAATAGGGGGCGTCCTATTGAATGGAACCGGTTCGGATCTCGAAAACCGGCGACACGGGCGATCGAGCCAGGTCGCGGCGAGTTCCATCTGCGCTGCGATGATCCAGAGATCACACTGCAGCGGGAGACCGCGCGGGGATCCTCCACGGGACAACTGGGATCGGGCATTGACATACGCTCCGCACCTTCGAATTCGGCCAGAAGCCAGCTTTTCCGAACGGACACCGAACGGGATGGGCCGGGCCGCACACCCCCCTTCCCGGTAAACGTGATGGGGCGACACGATTCCTGAACAAAATGCCGGCCGCGTCAAAAGAGCACGCAGCGTTCCCGGGCGCAGGGCTCGGCGGCCGCGCGACCTCCGGGCGCTCTCCGGCGATCTGATCTGTCAATCAACGGGCGAGGTGGCCGGGCAGGGGCAATCATGGCCACCGTACCGCATGCGCACCACATCCCAACACACTCCACAACCCCTCACACGGAGCCCCAAGCCGGTCCCCCTCCCTCGTCTCTCTGCCTGCAGTTGACCGCAGCGGGGGCCGATCGGGACCGAGGCGGCCGCGGGTGCGACTGACCGCCCGGTCCGCCACCCACTCGATATGCGTGAAGGCGCGGCCACATGCGACAGATTTTTGACCGTCGTTCTTGAAGATGTACGATTTCCTGCCGCCGCCGAAGGTGCCTCCGGCGGCGGGATGTTGAACGTGCGGGGGTTGAGCGTTCATCGGAATCCGTCGTGGTTCGTCGGCGGCCGGTACACTCTCCCCACGCTCGTCGGTGCCCGCCCTTCTGCCCCCATCACCCCCGCTTCTGCGTCATCCCGCCCCTGACGATTCCGCCCCCGTGGTTCGAGTTCGACAACATCTCGGTAAGTACCGCATTGACAAGCGTCTGGCGGAAGGCGGATTCGCGGTGGTTTTTCGCGCGTACGACACCATCGAAGGCATCCCGGTCGCGCTGAAGATTCCGCACGAGCATCTGATGACGCGACAGTCGATGGAGGATTTCCGCAAGGAAGTCCGTCTGAATGCACGACTGGATCATCCGAACATCCTGCCGATCAAGAATGCCGGCTACATCGACGAACATTTCGTGATTGTGTATCCGCTCGGTCTGGGGACGCTCGGCGATCGACTTCAGAAGCGCCTGGCGGCCAAGACCGCACTGATCTACACCGATCAGATTCTCGAAGCCGTGGCGTACGCGCACAAGTATCGCATTGCGCATCTTGATCTCAAGCCGGAAAACTTCATCCTGTTCCCGAACGACCGCCTGCGTCTGGCGGATTTCGGCATTGCGAAGATCGCCCACCGCACGATTCACGCCTCCGGCGCCGGCACCGTGGGCTTCATTGCGCCGGAACAGGCGATGGGCAAGCCGTCGTTGCGCTCGGATGTCTTTTCGCTCGGCCTCCTGATCTACCGCATGTTTTCCGGCCAGTTGCCGGAATGGCCCTTTGACTGGCCTCCGCCCGGCTACGACCGCCTGCAGAAACAGCTCGGTCCGAAGTTCATCGCCCAGCTTGAGCGTGCGCTCTCGGTCGATCACCGCGAGCGATTCAAGGACGCGCAGCAGATGAACAATGCCTACCGGCGAATTCGCTCCCGCGCGCTGAAGCGCGGCGCCGCGAGCACGATCGGACGGCGAAGCGGGCGCGGCATCACGCACCGTAACTGGAAGACCGTACGGGTGCGAGATTTCCTGAGGCAGTTCCGCGTCCTGCTCAATGTGCGCAGTCAGTGCCACGCGTGTGGCGAACCGGTTTCTGAATTCATGCAGGCGTGCCCGTGGTGCGGAACGGACCGGGAGAAGCACCGCGGGGAAACGAAGCTGCCGGCGATGTGTCCCCGTTGCTGCCGCGGCGTGAAACTGGACTGGAAGTTCTGCGCGTGGTGTTACGGCCCCGCGATCGGACCGCTGACCAACCGTGAATACACCGATAAAAACTACCTCGGTCGGTGTCAGAACCGTGAATGTTCGCGCAAAGTGCTGTTGCCCTTCACGAAGTACTGTCCGTGGTGCCGACAGAAGGTTCGGAAGCCGTGGCTGATTCCGGGCCACCGGGAGACCTGTGACTCGTGCGGCTGGGGCGTTCTGCGCGAATTCTGGGAACACTGCCCCTGGTGCGGCAAGCCCACGAAACGCCGTTAGGTTCCCGCCCGCAATTCACCCTCGCTGCTGACTTCCCGTGCCATGAACGCTGAAAACGCGCACAACTCGATTTCCGGCCCGGGCAATCTGTTCCTGCGCGAATCCATGAACGAATGTTCCATCCGCGCGTTCACTTTCGGGACGGTGGCGGCGTTCTCCACGCGCGCGCCGGGCAAGACCGCCGACAACGAAGATGCCGCCGCGATGATCGATGTGGACGAACACAGCGGCGTCCTTGCCCTCGCCGACGGGGTGGGCGGCCACGCGGGCGGCGCCATGGCGTCCAGCCTCGCGGTCCAGGCGGTTCACGATGCCATCGGCGCCGCGGGGGATCATCCGACCGGCTTGCGCGACGCCATTCTGACCGGGTACGAAAACGCCGGTCGCGCCGTGACGGATATCGGGGTCGGGGCCGCCACCACGCTCTCCGTCGTCGAACTTCATCGGGAAAGCGTACGCACCTACCACGTCGGTGATTCACCGATCCTGCTCGTCAGCCAGCGGGGAAACGTGCGGCTGCAGATCATCACCCATTCGCCGGTCGGCTACGCGGTGGAGTCCGGTCTGCTGCCCGAGAAGGAGGCGATGCACCATGCCGACCGGCACGTCGTCTCCAATCTCGTCGGCGCCGATGACATGCGCATCGAAATCAGCTCACGAATCACGATGCAAAAGCGCGACACCCTCCTGCTCGCCAGTGACGGGCTGTTCGACAACCTGCACACGCGCGAGATCATTCAGATCATTCGCAAGGGGCCGATCCAGCGGGCGGGGCACGGTCTGGTTCAGCTGGCCATGGAGCGCATGCTGCACGCGCGCGAGGGTATGCCCAGCAAGCCGGATGACCTGACGTTCCTGCTGTTTCGTCGATCCACCTGAATGACCACTCCGCTTCAACGTGCGATGAAGCCGGGATGAACAGACGGGGTGCGATCACCAGGGGAGAACGCCGCCCTCATCCCATCGCTGACTTCGGCCGGTGGTTCCTCATCCGGGACTGGATCCGACGGAGAATTGAGAAACGCCCGTCGGCCGACGAATGTCAGCGGTGACGGTTCGGTCTGGCGTTCATCGCCCGCGGCATCGGCACCACCGTCCGGCGACCGACCGCGCGCATCACTTTCGATTTCGCCCATCGCATACGGCGCGCCGACTTCTCGACCTCCACCTCCGTTGCGGGAACCTTCACCCTCATCATGGTTGTCCTCCTCATCCTCACTGCACGCGTTCTCCGCGTCCACATCTTCCTCTTCAAACTCATCCCATTGATCGTCAAGCCGCCTTCACCCCTTACCCCAGCCGGTACCGGTCTGAACCGATGCCCCGCGTACCCAACGGCTGCCTCATCATCAACCCACACTCGATCGGCCCCCTTCCGTCCGCACGCTCACCGGAACAACCGTCATCGCCCGTCGGGATTTCATATCACCATCGTGATCCATGGTGGAGAATTGTCAACGAAATTTCCGGCAGTGTCCGTCGATTCCCGCCGACCCACGAACTCAGCGGCGCAGGTCCCCGCGCCCAGTGTTTCCCCGCTTACCCAGTCTGCTCGATTTCGATGCCGCGCTCACGGCTGCATACCAAAGCGATCGGACCGCGCAAAAATGAAAAACCGAAACGCTCTCCAGGGAATGCGTCTCGGTGAGATCAAGCGGGGCAGCCGGTGGCGCCCAAGGGACCGAACGCCGCCTTCTCATCACAAACCGTTTCCGGTCAGCGGTTTACCGCGGGTTCCCCGACGTGAAGATCGGGTCGTTCGGACGAAGCGTGCTGGGGTTGTCCAGAAGGAAGAACCGGCCGAGGTCTTCGAACATCATGCGCAGATTCTGATTGCCCGCGGTCCGCATGTTCCGGTCCGCGTCCACGTGCGTTTCGTGCATGGTGATCAGTTCGGGCGTCAGGTCACGTTTGATCGCACCGTAGCTGACATCATCGGGACTGCTCTGACATCCGGTCAGGGCCAGATGACCAACCAACGCGATGGCGCAGACGGCTGAGATTCGGAAACACGATTTGGAGACGGGCTGCATGGAAAAACACCTTTCCGCGGGGACATCTTGAGCGATCGTGGGCGTTCAAATCCCAGATGTACCGCGCGGGCCGAACGGTGTCAATTCGGCGGTTTTATCATCAGTTTCGGCAGATTGCACCGAGATCGATCCGCGCCGATGATTACGGCGGGCCGTGAGCTCCTCACCTCTTTGATCCGGTTCGGGCGACTACAATGTGACTTCACGATTCCCGGGCCCGTCGGGTGGCCTGCGTGTTCGGCATATTTGCTCGTTCCTGCTGAGCTCCAAGGGATCGCCGATCCGCGACGATGGCCAGGCCTCACCCGCCCTGCGGGGAGTGGAAGGCCGGGAACGATGGAAGGCGAGCCCACCTCGTATTGGGGTTCGAGCAAAATCCCGGCACGTTCGTACTCGCGGGACTCCTCGAGACCGCGGGGGCAACCCGGTGGGCCCGGGAATCGTGTCGCGGAAGCGACGGAGGGGCGAAGCGACGGAGCGACGAAGGGACGGAGGACGGAGGCAGATCGCCGCGGTCGTGTGCCGGGTGCCATGCTTCATCGCGCAGCGTGAAGCATGAGGGGCGTCAACGTGGATCAGAAACGCGAATGCCTGCAGGCGTTCTTCGCGCGACCGCATGCTTCGGCCATTTTCCGAGGGGGGCGGGACCAAGCATGGCATCCTTCAGAGACTTGAAGAGGCCCACGCATGGCGGTCGCAGGGCCACCCCAGAGGCCGGATCGGCCGCCCCGGAACCTCACCTCCTGACTCTCTTCTGTTCGTCTATTCATCGATCCACCCCTTCGCCGCTCCGCCCTTCCCCCCGATATCTCTCGGCCATGGCATCCAGCGCATCGGGAATCACCCGCACCGCGCCGACGGTCGCCATGAAGTTCGTATCGCCGCCCCAGCGCGGCACGAGGTGCGCATGCAGATGTTCCGGCACCCCCGCGCCCGCGGCCTTCCCCTCGTTGATGCCGTAATTGATTCCCTGCGGATTGAGCGCCCGGCGCATCAACTCCGCCGCCCGTTCGACGAGTCGCCAGAATGCGGCACGCTCTGCCGCCGTGTAATCCAGCAGTGTCGGCTTGGCCCGGCCGAGCGCCACCAGCAGATGCCCGTTCGCGTAGGGATACCGGTTGAGCAGAATCATGCCCCGCTCGTTCCGCTCGATCACATGATTCTGTTCATCAAGCTCCGGCGTGTTCCAGTAGTCCAGCAGGAAACTGCCCTCCGGCGCGGTCGGGCCGGACGCTTCCGCCGCCTTGCGCTCCAGATCTCGCAAATACGCCATGCGCCACGGCGCCCAGAGACTCTCGTGATTCATAGCGGGTATGGTAGAAAGACTTAAGCGACGGAGCGACGGAGCGACGGAGCGACGGAGGCACGGAGCGACGGAGGCACGGAGGCACGGAGGCACGGAGGCACGGAGGCACGGAGGCACGGAGGCACGGAGGCACGGAGGCACGGAGGCACGGAGGCACGGAGGCACGGA
>SKZB01000227.1 GCA_007127615.1 Phycisphaerales bacterium
GCGGCTCGGCGAGGGTCGGCACGTCTTCTGGACCGGTGCGGGCCGGCTCGTCCCCCGTGCGGTGGATCGGCGCGAGCAGGTACTCGATGTGTCGGGACAGGAGATCATGACGAAGGACAAGGTGACCTTGCGCGTCAATCTCCTGGTCGGGTACCGCGTCAGTGATTCGGTCGAAGCGGTCACCGTCGTGAGCGACTTCAGCCAGGCGCTCTACCGTGAGTCGCAGCTCGCGCTGCGATCGGCGATCGGAACCCGCACGCTCGATGAGCTTCTGTCGGACAAGGAGTCGATCGGCGGTGAGGTGAAGGCCGTAATCGCACGTCGGGCGAGTGAGTTCGGCGTGAGCGTGCGCAGCGTCGGCCTGCGGGACATCATTCTGCCCGGCGAGATGAAGCTGATCCTGAATCAGGTCATCACCGCCGAGAAGGAAGCGCAGGCGAACCTGATCCGCCGGCGCGAGGAAACGGCCGCGGCGCGCAGCCAGGCGAATACCGCCAAGCTGCTTGCGGACAATCCCGTGCTCGCGCGGATGAAGGAACTCGAAGCGCTGCAGTCGATTCTGCAAGGTGCCAGGAGCACCTTCGTGTTCGGCTCGGGTGAGTTGACCGGCCAGATCCGGCGGCTGATCGATCAGGAGCCGAACTGAGACTTTCCCGCGGTCGTCTGCTGCCGCGATATGCAGCGGCATGTCGCCCGAACCGAACCGGAGCGTGGTGTGGTCCCGAGGGGCCCGCATCCGCTCCGGTTTCTTTCCTTCGGGCCGATCCTGAATTGTCCGGGACGGTTTCCCAATCATCGTATGGAAACGCCGCGCCCGGCGCGGGACAATGGATATCACATGAGGTATCACACGAGGTATCACACGTCGGCGGGCGCCGCCGATCTCTTCGCCCGAACTCTGGAGGATGTGGCATGTGGATGAAAGCATTCGTGATTTTCGGCGCTGTGACCATGTCCGCGCGGGGCGGTCTGCTGCCGGCCGCGCCCACGACGGGCACGATGGCGGAGGCCGATGCCGCTCTGGTCGATCGTCAGGGGGACCAACCTTTTCTCGAGCAGGAGGTCACATTCTCCGGGGCGGAGGATTTTCAACTGAGCGGGACGTTGACCCTGCCCGACCGCGCCGCGGAGGATGAAGAGGCCGCGTTCGTCGGCGTTCTGCTTCTGCCCGGCTCCGGGCCGACCGATCGTAACGGCAACCAGCCGCCGCGTCTGTTGACCAACCTGCTGCGCGATCTCGCCCACGACCTGGCCGAAGCCGGTGTGGCCACGTTGCGGTTCGATAAGCGGGCCTGTCTGGTGTACCACGAACGCTGGCCGCGCGGGAGTCTGGAAGCATTGAACGACTTTTTCGACTGGCCGCATTTTCTCAATGACGCCGCGGCGGCCCTTCGATTTCTGCAGGAGCACGATCGAGTGGATAGGGAGCGCACGATCATCCTCGGCCACAGTGAGGGTGGCTTGATCGCGCTTCAGGTTGCAGAGATGTTGGGTGAGGACCATGAGGCGGGCGCGGCGCCGCCGCGCGGATTGATTCTGGCCGGAACCGCCGGCCGCACCCTTGATCATCTGCTCCGCGAGCAGATTTCGCGCACGGCCGCCCGGGTGGTGACCGATGAGGCGCAGCTGGAGCGCATCATGAAGGATCTCGAACGGGCGATGTCTGCGGTCAAGGACGACGAACCGATGCCCGACGATCTGCATCCGATGCTGGGCACGCTCTTTTCGCCGGCGGCGCGAAATGTCATTCGGGCGTACCTCACGGTCGATCCCCTGTCGTATGCCCGCACCTACGACGGGCCGGTGCTCGCGGTGAACGGCCAGTTCGATGCGCAGGTCAGCGCGGAGGTCGACCTGAAGCGATTGCGTGAAGCGCTGGAGAGTCGTGAATCGGGCTCGGTCACCGCGCGGGTGATTCCCGCGGCGAGTCACAACTTCAAGATCGTCGAATCACCCGATGATCCGGGATTCGTCGGGCCGGTCAGCCCGCAAATGCTTGCGATCATTCGCCAATGGATCAACGCGAGCACGGATGAGAGGTATTGAGGGAAAGGCACGGAGGCACGGAGGCACGGAGCGACGAAGCGACGAAGCGACGGAGGGGCGGAGTGACGGAGAGGCGGAGAATGTCTGAAGGGTGCCATGCTTCGTCCCGCAGGGCGAAGCATGTGGTGGTTGTCCGGTTCGCGTTCAACTGTCCGGGCAGTCGCCCCACTGGGCGAGCACGTTGAGCAGGTCGAGCAGATCCACTTCTCCGTTCTGATTGATGTCCTCCGGGCAGTTCTGATCGGGGCAGTCCCCCCATGCTTCCAACACGCGGAGCAAATCCTGCACATCGACCCGGCCGGACCCGGTGATGTCGGAGGGACATTCTCCGAGATCCGGAACGATGGTTTCAAAAATGCGCCCTTCGACGGGGCCGCCGATGAAGAAGCGCCGGTTGTCCTCCGGATCACGCGCGAGTCCGCCGATCTGAATGGGGCCGTCGACGATCACGAAGTGTTCGATGGTCCGGAACGTGGTCAGGTCGGATCGGAGCACCGCGCGGGAGAGGGTTTGGGCGGGCCCGGTTTCGTTGGGCAATCGGGTGTACCAGAAGTGATGATGGCCGGAATTGTCGGTTCGTTCAAACACCATCCCCTGCATGAACGGGGCGCCGTTCGTTTCGGCGATGAGATCTCCGTCCAGGTTGTAGACCTGCTTGCCCTGCAGCAGGAGATGGGGTTCACCGGCGTGTTCGAAGATGGCCACGGGCGGCGCGGAGATGTTGGCGATCGCGCCGCCGATGAAAATGCTGGTCCAGTTACTGCGCGAAAGAAATGGCGAGCCGTTGTAGATTTCCTCACCGAAGCCGAGGAATCCTCCCTGCGTTCCGGCGTAGAGCGAACCGTTGTAGTCGAGACTGTCCAGGAGCGTGTACGGCGCCCCGCCGACCAGATCGAGTGTTTCCAGGTCAAAGTAGTACGACGCGTCGGGTGCCCCCAGCGCGCTCGCCACCGCCAGGTGACCGGTCTCATCCACCACCATCGCGGTCAGCGGGACCAGCGGCTGCGGTCGGTCGGGCAACGACACGGAGCGCTCCGCCTCAATGTAGGTGATGCGCGGGGGATCCGCGTTGGGTGCGGCCTGAACGGCTCCGTTGAGCAGCGCCATCTGGCATGCCAAGAGAACGGCGGACGTCGACAAACCGGTTCTCAGCGGCGGGCGGAAACGCTCGGCGGCATCGCGGCGGTCATGGGTGAACACGGTGATCGCTCCTTCGGGAAGATCGTGTAGCGCAGGGGGGGAACGAAACCGCCGCAGAAAGTCGCTCGGGGCGAATGAATGTACACATCCGCCTGCCCCACAAGCGTGCCTGGACCCGAACGCCCGTTCCTCAGCATGTTTCGAAGAAACAAACCTGTTGAGAGTATGCCCCGCACCACCCCCGAATGCAAGAAAAACCAGGCAACAGACTTCGCCAATACATGAGCTGTCGGCGATGTTAATCTGGGTGTTCTGCGTACGCCGCTGAATCCACCCCGACCGATTCACGCCGGTCGAACCGCCGCACCTCACGCCGGCAGCGTCAGATCCGGAATACTCTTGAACGCGATCCGCGTCGGCGCGGTCTTTCGTGAGTCGTGCATCGATCCGGGGTAGACCGCCGCCCGGCCGAACTTCGTGTTGATCGCATCCATCGTCTGCGCGAGCTGCAATCGCTTCTGCGCGCCCGGGAAGAGCGGCGGCGCCACGCTCGCGTTCGCTTCCAGCTCGTGCAACGTGATCGACACCCGCAGCGGCGTGCCCGGCAGCACCCGCGCTGCACCCAACGGCCAGATCGAGCCGAACGCTTCCATCAACGCCATCGTATCCCGGGTCACCGGAAGTTTGACCGTGCGACTGAAGGACCGATCGTTGAGACACCGGACGCCGACCGTCATCTGCCGGGTCCAATAATCAAGCGATCGCAATCGCATCGCGGCCTTGTTGAGCAGTCGCACCAGCACGCCGCGCGCCCCGTCCGGCGTGCGCCGCTCGGGCGACAGAACGTGCTGATGCCCGAGCGATCGCCGGTGCGTCGGCGGCTCCCAGACATCCTCGCCGCGCAGCCAGCGGAACCAGACCCGGCCGATCACACTCTGCCAGATCGCCAGCATCTCTCCCTCCGAAAGCGCGCAAAGTTGCTCGACCGAATCCACCCCGCGCGCCAGCAGGCGCTGGTGCATGCGCGGCCCGATGCCGGGCAGATCGCGCAGCGACAATCCGTGCAGCTTTCCCGGCAGATCCTTCCGCTCGATCACGACCAGACCATCCGGCTTCTCGAGCTCGGTGCCGACCTTGGCGAGAAACCGATTCGGCGCGACGGCGATGGATGATCGCAACTGCTCACCGACACACCCCGCAATGCTCGCCTTGATCTGCCGCGCGAGTTCGACCGCCCGGTCCGGCTCGCGCTCCCGGCCCAGGAGCGTGCAGTGCAGTTCATCGATCGAGTGGATCGCGGCGACGGGCAGACAGCGCTCCACCGCACGGATGATCTGGTGGTGCAGGTGCACGTACGTTTCGGGGCGGGCCTCGACGAACGTGATCGCCGGACACAGCCGCCGGGCTTCACTGACCCGCGTGCCGGTCTTCACGCCGTGGGCCTTGGCTTCGTAACTCGCGGCGATACAGCAGGTCGTCTCCGCCATCAGCGGTACCACGCCGATCGGCCGGCCGCGCAGTTCGGGCCGAAGCTGCTGCTCCGCCGAAGCGAAGTACGAGTTCAGATCCAGAAACAACGTGGTGAGCATGACCTCAGGCGCCGCGGGAGGGACGGTTCGGTGGAATCCAGCCAGAACCCGAACAATCATACTCCGCCGTCGCGGCCGGTCAAATGCCCGGGCCATCGCCGATTCATGCGCTGCCGGCCCGTCAAAACGAAACCGCGACCAAGATCACGATCGCCAGTGAGATCGTCATTCCGGTGGCCCCGAGCCCGATGGCGATCCAGGCGTGCACGGTTCCCTTGCACGCCGGGTTCGCGCGCACCCGCCCCAGCCCGACCACGCCGAGGATCACCGCCACCAGGCCGATGGGCAGGCCGATCAGCGGCAGCAGCGCGGCAATCGAAACGTAGTAACCGATCAGCGCGGGCAGGTTGCGGTAAGGAATCAGCGAGCTGACGGATGAGTGATCATCGTGATGTGGAGACGCCGGATCCATCTCTCGAAAGAACCGGTGCAGTTGCGGATCGTCCATCACCGGCCGAACGGCTCCGCCGGGTACTTCCACGAGGGACGCATTCCGCGGCACCCGGCTCTGCCGGACCCACGCCTCGATCGTGTCCATCGACACCGGGCCGTACTCGTTTCCGTCCGGCAGGCGCAGTCGGTACCGGATCGCTTCGGTCATCGCGGCATCCTGCCCGATCGTTCGGGCCCCGTCAACTTTCGTTCTGATCCGCCTCAGGAAATCGTGTGGGTGACCCGTACGGATTCAGAAAAGGCACGGAGGCACGGAGGGGCGAAGCGACGAAGGGACGAAGCGACGGAGGGGCGGAGGGAGGCGCCAAGTCACGAAGCCCGACTCCTGGCTGACTGATGAACTTCAAAGTGACGAAGCTGAAAGATGGCATCGACCGCTTCGCCCTTTGATTTCCTTCGTGTTCTTCGTGTCCTTCGTGGTGAGAAAATGCGCGACGCGCTCCGTGAACAGATCAAAGGAAAGGGATTCGCCACGAAGAGCACGAAGATGGGATGGAGGAATGAAGCGACGAAGCGACGGAGCGACGAAGGGGGGGCGCTCCGGCATGATGTACATCTCCGAAGCCGCGTTGTGATATCTTCGCAGCATGTCGGAAGCATGGATCGTCTTCATCGTTCTTGCCGCCGCGCTGGTCATGTTCATCGGCGGGTGGTGGCGGTACGACGTCGTCGCGCTTCTCGCCCTGCTCTTTCTTGCGCTCTGGGGAATCGTTCCGGCGGGAGAGGCCTTCAGCGGGTTCGGTCATGCGGCCGTGATCACGGTCGCCTCGGTTCTGGTGGTCAGCCGCGCGCTCGGCAACGCCGGCGTTATTCTCCCCATCGCGCGGATGCTCCGGATGGCCGGGAATCGCCCCCTCCTGCAGCTTGGCGGGCTGACCCTCCTCGTCGCCGCCGCGTCGGCGTTCATCAACAATGTCGGCGCGCTGGCGATCTTCATGCCGGTCGCCATCTCGATGGCGCGCAAGAGCGGCATCAGCCCGTCGGTTCTGCTCATGCCGCTGGCGTTCGGCTCTCTGCTCGGAGGCCTGGTGACGCTGATCGGAACGCCACCGAACATCATCATTGCCA
>SKZB01000194.1 GCA_007127615.1 Phycisphaerales bacterium
CGCCGACCCCCGTGCGGGATCAAGGTTCAACCGCGTCGGCGGACAAGGGACCGGATCCGCGGCCGGATGAACCGCAGCTGGTTTCAACGCCGGCCGAAGCCGGGTTCGCCAGTGATGCGGAGAGCCTTGATCAACAGGCGCGCCAGGCAAAGCCGCGGGACGAGCACGAGAACCTCCTGTCGCCCCAGCCCCCGATCGGCAGCCATTGGTGAGATTTGAACCGATGAATGGGTGACGCGGGTCTTTAATCTGATCCGCTTTCCCCGCACCAGCGCCGGAATGCCCTTGCCGGCCGGTCCGGGCTCCCTGGCCACTTGGTGATCAGAATAGAGCGATCGGGATCTTCCGCCCGCGGGCGGGCGGGGGTGGCGGGGTTGCGCGCTCCGGACCAAACAACCGGATCGATCGCGCCGGTCGGCGGGACGCTGAAATCGCTTATGATCACTTCCGGCGGGGTCAGGCCGATTCACCCGCCGCGTGAGAGGCGGGTCGGGTTGGCTCCCCGGCTTCCGTCCCGGTTCTTCGCGCTTCCGCCGATTTCCTCTGCCCGCCCGCCCGTGTCATGCCGACGATCTCCGACAACGCACTCTGTATCCGGCGGTGGGACTACTCGGAAACATCACAGACCGTCAGCTTCTTCACCCGCGAGCACGGTGTGCTGCGCGGCATCGCGAAAGGGGCCAAGCGCGAGAAGGGCAGTTTCTCCGGCGGGATCGATCTTCTGACGCGCGGTCGGGTGATGGCGATCACGAAGACCGGTCGGGAACTCGCCACGCTCACGCAGTGGGATCTGGAGGAGATTTTTCCGGCTTTGCGCACATCGCTCGCCTGCAATCGCGCGGGCGTGTACATCGCGGACCTGCTGCACCACTTCATGACGGATGCGGGCCCGGAGCCGGCTCTCTTTGATGCGACGGTCACGTCGTTGCAGAGTCTGCAGATGTCCGCCGACGCTCGCCGCGTTCTGGTGGACTGGCCGTGGCGGCTCCTCTGTGCCGCGGGCTATCGCCCGGAGCTGGATCACGATGCGGAAACGGGCGCGTCGCTGAATCCGGGCGATGAGACATTCGGCTTCAGCGCGCAGGCGGGAGGGCTGGTCGCCGACACGGGGACCGGCGACCGCTGGCGGGTACGAAGCGAGACCATCCAACTGCTTCGGGCCATGCGTTCGCGCGGCGATGTGGTTCTGCATGAGGTTCCGGATATCACGCTGCAGCGGGCGGGGCGATTGCTCGCGGCGTACATCCGGTCGATTCTCGGTTACGAAACGTCCGCAATGCGGTGGACGTTTCCGGACGTCCCGGCGTAAACCGAATCCTTCATCGGTCTTTCCCGGAGCGCCCGTTCAACTCGTGGTTTCCCCCGGCCGATGACCTATCGACCTAACGCCTCGGGTGGAACCCATGGGAGTGCTTCCGCTTGCGTCAAAGGGATTCCGGTTGTGCCTGACCGTGCGGTTCAGTGTGAATCGCGGCTGACTCCTTTTGCGGAAGTATCTATGAGTTCGACTATGAGTTCGACAACCCTGGATGCCGTCCTTCATAATCCCCAACTGCCATCACTCCCGGCGGTGGCGGTGGAACTGATTGAGATGACCTCGCGGCCGGATCTTGACCTGCGGCAGATCGCGGCCCTGATCGAGACCGATCAGGCGTTGTCCGTCAAGATCATTCGCACCGTCAACTCGAGTTACTACGGACTGCCCCGGCCCTGCGCGAGCATCAACCAGGCAATCGTGTATCTCGGCTTGAACTGCGTCAAGACGCTCGCGCTGGGATTCTGCCTCGTGGACAGCGTCGATGATGATGACGGTATCGGCTTTGACTACGCGAGCTATTGGCGTCACGAACTCTATTCGGCGGCGGCGGCGCGACTGATTGCCGGCGCGACCGAGAAGGTTGAAGACGATACGGCGTTTCTCGCGGCGCTGGTGCAGGATATCGGCATGCCCGCGCTCTACCGCGCCTTTCGCGATGTGTACCTTCAGGTCATCGACCTCGCGCGGGGAAAACACGCCAACCTTCTGGGGATCGAACAGCGCGCCATCAAAATCACGCACGCGGAAGTCGGGGCGGCGCTGGCGGAGCGCTGGAACCTTCCGCCGGAATTGGTCGCCTGCATTCGGTATCACCACGAATCTGATCAGGCGAACAGTGAACATCAGACCATCGTCCGAATCGTAGAGCTGTCACAGATTGCCGCGGAAGTCACCGGCACTCACGAGGTCGACACGCTGGCCCGTTTCCGTGAACTCAGCGAATCATGGTTCGGATTTTCCCGTGAAGAGTCGGACGAGATTCTGCGAAAAACCGAGGAAGCGGCCTTCGAACTGGCGCAGCTTTTTCGGGTTGATCTCGGTAGCCGGGAGCGTGTCGAAGAGTTGCTTGCTCGCGCCAAGTCGCAGCGGAATGGATCGCACGCCACATTGAACGACCCTCGATCATCCGGCAAGCCGGCTCGACGACTCTACGGCGAATCGGCCCTGCTCGATCATGCCGTGTCGATCGGGCGTGAGAAGGCGGCCATGAACAACGTCGTGGGTCTCTTCGTCTGCAATTGTCGACGGTTGAAGATGACCGATGGCGGCTCGACCAACCGACAGGTTCAGGAGACCGAGGTCATCCGGGATGCGCTGTACCGAAGCCTGACGAACTGTCTCGATGAGTGCGACTCCATCGCGCCAATCAATGACCGGGAAATCGTATTTATCACGATCGGCACGGATGAAGGCCAACTGCGCCGGCAGGCGGAAGAACTCCGGCGGAAAGTGGCGAATGTCACCGTTCGACTGGTGGGGATCAGCCCGAACGGTGTCGTGCACGCCTCCATTGACATGGGGATTCGCCTGGCGATCTGCCACGTTGAACCGGGGACGGAGCGTCCGGATCGCGAGCAGTACCGGCGTCTGCTCACCGCGGCGCGTGAGTTTCCGATTGACAATGAGAAGGCGATCCAGGCCGCCACGGTCAATCCACCCGGGGCGCCCTCGATGGTTCAGGCGGCCTGATGGGGGGCGAAGAGAAATCAGCCGCGTTTCGGAATCAGGCGGCCGGTGACGATCGGCGTGAGCGGGTACGACTCCGTCACCGCGCGCAGATCGTTGAGCGTGACCGCGTTGATTTTCGCTAACTCATCCTCCAGGGAGCGGTACTCGCCGAAGTACGCCCACAATTGCCCCAGCCGGCGCATGCGCCCTCCGGGCAATTCGCCCTGCAGCGTGGTCCCGGTCGCGACCTTGCGGCGCATCCGTTCGAGATCATCTTTGGTCAATGACCCGACCAGTCCGTCCATCTCGCGTTTGATGGTCGCTTCCACCTCTTCGAGGTTGGCCGGATCGCAGCAGGCAAAGACGAGGAGATCGCCGAGGCCGTCCCTTCCGTCGTACTGCGCCTGGGCTTCCTCGGCGAGTCCGGTTTCAATCAACGACCAGTAGAGCCGCGAACCGTCGGAATCGCCGAGGATCTGCCCGAGCATGCTCATGGCGTAGCGTTCTTCTTCGTCGAGGGAGGGGGCGGGGCTGATCATGAGCAGATAGGCGCGACTGACGGATTCATGTTCAAGGGTCACCTCATTCGGCGAAGGGGCGAATTTCGGCTGCTCGCGTTTCGTGTCCGTGCGCTGCCATTCGCTGCAGTGCCGTTCGACCAGATCGACCATGCGCTCAAAGTCGACCCGGCCCGCGAGCGCCACGGTCGTGTTGTCCGCGGAGTACCGCCGCCCAAAATATTCCAGCATGCCGTCGCGCGGCATCGGCTCGATGGTCTCCGGTGTGCCGAGCACCCGGTGCGCGAGCGGATGTTGATCGTAGTACACCTCCAGCGCCCGCTCGTAAAGAATCCAGAACGGGACGTCCTGGTACATGGCAATTTCTTCGAGGATGACTTTTTTCTCCGCATCAAAGTCCGCCTGCCGCAACGCGGGCCGCAGGATGTCGGAGAGAATCTCGCCGGCCTTGGGCAGCGATTCCGGCAATGCGTGCGCCCAGAAGGCCGTGATCTCGCTGCTGGTGAACGCATTGTGATCCGCGCCGATCGCATCGAATTCCTGATCCACCTGCTCGGCGGTGCGGTTGTCGGTCCCTTTGAACATCATGTGTTCGAGAAAATGGCTGACGCCCATCAGTTCGGGTGTCTCGTCGCGCGCGCCGGTTTTGACGAAAAATCCCATGGCGGCGGTGTGCGCTTCGGGCGCGATTTCCGCCACGATGGTGAGACCGTTGGAAAGCGTGTGCTGTTTGAATTCAATCGCCATGTCCGCAGTGTAGGGCGGAACGGGCGATTTCGCGCGTCACTCCGCCCGGCGGTAAAGCCCGCGGATGCGCAGCACATCCGGCCGTTTGTCATCTTCGAACCGGCACGGCGCGCCTTCGGGCTCCAGCCCGGCTTCGCGCGTCAAAGACGCAAGTTCATCAAGCGTCAGCGCCCACGGCGGGCCATCCTCCGGCACCACCGGCTCGAGCGTGCCGCGGCAGATGATCAGAACATGCCCGTGCCGGGCGGGAAGCGTCGCGAGCGGCCTGACGATCGCGGACCTTCGCTCCGGCGGAACCGCCTGAATCGTATTGATCTCGACGACCAGATCGAATCGGTGATGCCATTTCGACGGCAGCTCGGTCAGGTCGGCGACGTGGTAACAATCCGCGTGATCGGGATCGATCTCGCGCGCCCATTCAATGGCTTCGGTACTGCAGTCAAACGCGACCACGTCGTACCCCCGGCGCAGCAGTTCGCGGGCATCGTCGCCGAGACCGCAGCCGACAACGGCGACGCGCCCGCCGCAGCGGATGAGCGAGGGGGCAACGTGATTCAACCAGCTCACCAGCGCGCGGTGGGGCTTCTGATCGTCCCACGGCACGCGTGCCGGATCACGGTGGGCTTCGGCGTAGATACAATCAAAGTCAACGGGCAAAACGGCCGGTTGTGTCGAGACGGCCATGCGGCGCCTCCTTTTCCCAAGGGGACGGCCCAACGCCGCCCGTTCTTTCCACCCGGGATTAGTATAAAGACCCGGCGCCCGCGGAACAATGCCCTGCGCAGAAGACCGTTTTTCAGTTGAAAAATGAGCTTTCTATAGAGCGATGTGCCCTTCGTTCGTCTGCCGTTGGTGCGGGGGGCGGCGGGGGCGTTCAGCCCAGGCGGATCTCGCGCTTGAAGAAACCGAGGTTGGCGGCGTCCTTCGCGCGGGCCAGCGTCTCTTCCGCCAGCGCGTTCGCCCTCTCCGTGCCGGCCTTCAGAATCTCCAGAATCTCCGCGTCTTTGCCTTCATACTGCGCCCGGCGAGCGCGCATCGGCTCGAGCAGTCGGTCGATCGCTTCCGCGACCTCGACCTTGATGTGACCGTCGCCGATGTTGTCGCCCGCGGCGTAGGCGCGCTCGAGCTCCGCGACGCGGTCCGGATCCTCGATAAAGGTGCGCACGTACTGAAACAGATTGTTGTTGATGTCGCCCGGCTCGGTGAGCGACTGCCGGCCCGTGTAGAGCTGCCCCATCTTCTTCTTGATCTTTTTGAAGGTGTCGGTGATGAAGATCGCATTGTTGAGCGACTTGCTCATCTTGTTCACGCCGTCGGTACCGACGAGCCGGCCGACCTTGCCGACATCCGCGACGGGGATCGGAAACACCCCGCCGAGCTGTTCGTGCTCGGCGTCATCGCCGTGTTCGTCGACGCCGCAGAAGACCTGGTTGAACTTGCGCGCGACCTCGCGCGTCAGCTCCAGGTGCGGCACCTGGTCTTCGCCGACCGGCACGGAATGGGCGCGGAAGGAGAGGATGTCGGCGGTCTGCCCGACGGCGTAGAGCGGAAAGCCGAACGAGTAGTTTTCGCCCAGCCCCTTCACCTTGATTTCATCCTTCAGCGTGGGGTTCCGCATGACCCGGTTGAAGGGCAGCAGCATGGCGAAGAGGAACGTCAACTCCGCGATCGCCGGCACTTCACTCTGCAGAAAGATCGCGCTCTTGTCGGGATCGATTCCCATCGCGAGGTAATCGCGCACGATTTCGAGGCAATCGCGGCGGATTTCATCTGATTGGTCGAGGCGCGTGGTGAACGCGTGCATATTGGCGAGGATGAAGTAACACTCGTGCGTGTTCTGCAACTCGACGCGCCGGCGAACCGAGCCGACGTAGTGCCCGAGATGAAGCTGCCCGGTCGGCGTGTCGCCGGTGAGAATGCGCGGCCGGACCGTGGGTTCCGGCGGCAGGGTGGAGGAAGCGGGGGCGTCGGCATTCGGCGGAGAGGTCATCGGCCGCGTACTTTAGCATCCTC
>SKZB01000359.1 GCA_007127615.1 Phycisphaerales bacterium
CTCGGTCAGCAGCGCCCGCTGCGATTTCGACAGATTGGTCATGCCGGCCGGGTCGTACACCCGCTTGGCAAAAACCCAGTCCATGACCTGCCCGGCGGCGAAGCCCGGCATGCCGCGCTCAACACACCACGCCCGCAGGGTCTCCGGGGTTTGATCGAAGAAGTGTTCCATCAACACTAGCGTAGGCGGGAAGAGCGTCCGATGTGCGGTACGGCCCCGGCCGGGCCGGGGTGGCCGTGCCGCCTCTCATCCGGGTCGCCGCGCCCGGCGCGCGGTTTTGGCTGGCATCAATGGATAGTCGCGCTGCATCAACAACATACAAAGAATCGCACCGACACCCGCACAAGACCCGGCAGCGGCGCTCCCATGCGCATGACGGGGTAAATGAGTGTGGGTACAGCGAGACGAAGTGCAACTATTCATCGAGAATGAGCCGACCCAGAATGAACCTGACTGCATCGCGTACATTTTCATCAGGGTGATCGCGATATGAACGCAGTACTTCAATATGATCAATCAAAATGTTTCCCCCTACTTGTCTGATGGCCTGCGAAGCTGTCAAGCGTACTGAGTCATCTTCATCGTCAAGGGCCTCGATCATGAGGAAATTTATCTCAGGCGGGCGAACACTCCGAACGATAGCGGAACGAAGACCAGCTGCACGAATGACCGGGTCAGGACTATGAAGCGCAGATTCAATCCCCTCCCAGAGGGTGTCGCCAGAACGCAACCGGGCCAGTGCTTCTACCCGAAGATGTCGTACATCATCGTGCTCATCATACTCCAGGTTCATGATCGCGTCGTACGCGTCAGGCATGTGTTGGTGGAATCTCGCTGCAATCGCGATAGCTTCGAGCGCCCGGAATCGCGTCTTGGGATCTTTGTGTGTCAACAATTCAACGAGCGGGGCGACGACTTGCTCACTGTCCGACGCCATCATCGCAAGGCTTTGGATCGCCGCGATTCGCACATGCGCTGTTTCGTGGTCAAGGAGTTCAGCGGCCCGGGCAATGGAAGCGTCAAGATCATCATAGTCAATCCAGTAGATTGTAGCAGAAGTACGGATGTCCTTGTTCTCGTGAGCAAACTCAAGTGACAGCTTCTCAGTAATGTCTGATCTCAGCCGTTGGGATTCGCCATAATCACTACAGAATGCAAGCCAGAAATGAAACCGCCGCCGGGTCGATGGGTCGTGCTGATCTTGCAGACGTTTGAGCACGGAGCGACCAAGCATGCGCCATTGCCATCGCCACAGTCTATCTTCCGTCGGATAAGAGAATGAACCATATTGATGCTCAACAACACCGGTGATTCGAATCTTTATTTCATCAATGACCTGCTCTCGATCATCTATCCGAAGCATGATGATGACCACCGTCGTCGGTACGATCGACATCCAGCCATCGGCATGGACTTTCGGCTGCACGGCAAGAAATGCGCCAAGTAATAGTGGAAGAAAACTCGCCAGGGCCCAGCCCCAGTGCCGACGAGTCTTATGGAACTGACGTATATGCTTCGCAGTGTGCCCACACTCCGGACATCGGAACGACGACGCATTCTTCATGGAGAACCAGCATTTTCTGCACCGCATCCGACCTCGTGATCGATCGGCGAACAATGCCAATCCCAGCAAACATGCAGAGATTGCTGCAGAAATGAAAGCACCACTCCAATACAACCACTCGGATGTCATGAGTCCATTCCAGGGTTAAGGACAGGTGTCATGTTTCGCCCTTCGGGATGAAGCTTCGACAAGCCGGATCGTGACGCGCTTCAAGTCGCTTCTGTCCTTTCGGCTGATGACCTCATCGCATAGCGACCCCCACAGCCTGACGGATATCGTACGGCGCCATGTTACCTCTGCCATCCGCCTAACGGATCATCCATGCTACATCGGCGATTGCGTGCACCGTGTCAATAGCCAGGGGCGCGGAAGGGATGGGCCGCGCGTTTGTCGCCGGAGTCTCTTTGTGAGCGGTCTCCGGGAGCTGATCCGGGTCCGGCGGGCTGATCTGTTCGCATTCGAAGAGGCGCTTCAGGAATCCGCGAAAGGTGGGTGGAGCGGGGATGAGGCTCAGTCCGCCGAGGTGGAAGGCCAAGACGACGCGGAATCGTTTTCGGTTCGCCGTACGACGACATACCGTCGTGCGGGCGGCGCGAGGCGCGGGCGGTTTCAGGTGGTCGCGCCGACCGTCAGATCAACCGTGCGGTGCGGAATGTCATGTTCGTCGAGCCAGGAACTGATCGCCGCGATGTTGTCCATCCGGATCCGCCGGCCGGTGGGATCGATATCGCGCGAGCGCATGAACTGCTTGAGGGTGCCCGGCAGGCCGAACTCAACCGCTTCGCGCGAGACATCATGCTGCTCGACCTCGCCGCCGTACTTCTCGATCAACTCCAGGATCAATTCCTTCACGAGATACTCCGGCGCGCTCGCCCCGGCGGTGATGAGCAGGCGATCGATACCATCAAACCACGAGGGCTGCATCTCGCTCTTGTCATCGATCAGGTACGCCGGGGTGCCGACCGCCTCGGCCAGTTCGCGCAGCCGCTGGGAATTGGAGCTGTTCTTGGAGCCGACCACGAGGACGAGGTCACAATCCGGGGCAATGGCCCGCACCGCCGTCTGACGGTTCGTCGTCGCGTAACAGATGTCTTCGCTCGGCGGCTCCTTGATCTTCGGGAACGCCTTCTTGAGCGCGTGAATGATGACGTTCGCGTCGTCCATGCTCAGCGTCGTCTGGGTCAGATAGACCAGCATGTCCGGATCATTGATGCGCAACTTCGGAATATCCGCGGGCGACTCCACGACCTGAATCGAGTCCGGCGCTTCGCCGCGGGTGCCGATCACTTCCTGATGATCCGCGTGTCCGACCAGCAGAATCTGATACCCCTTGCGCGAGTACCGGATGGCTTCGGCGTGAACCTTTGTGACCAGCGGGCAGGTGGCGTCGATCGCGGTCAGATTGCGCTGCCGCGCCTGCTCACGAATCAACGGGCTGACGCCATGGGCGCTGAAGACGACGATCGCGCCTTCCGGCAGTTCCTGCACATCGTCAACGAACGTCACCCCCTGCTCGCGGAAGCGGTTGACCACGTGCTTGTTGTGGACGATCTCGTGGTAGACGTAGATCGTCTCCCCCTCGCAGATGTCGAGGAGTTGATCGACCACGTCGATGGCCATGTACACGCCGGCGCAGAAACCACGGGGATTGGCAAGAATCAGCTTCATGGGAACAAGTCGATCGGGGAAATGGAAAACATCGCATTCTAGCGGCTTACGTCGGTGCCGTCGAAGCCGGGCGGACCGGAACGGTGGCCGCCATCGCCGCTTCGGACTACAGTACCGGCTTCCTTCGGACTCCACAGGCGGCATTGAAACCGACCATGAGCGTCAGTCCCGTTCAGCAACTCGCCCAATTCGGCCCCGACCGGTGCGACCCCCTCTCCGTCGGGGAGGCCCGCGCCTGGTGCCGCCGGTTGACCCGCGGCCACTACGAAAACTTCAGCGTGCTCAGTTCTCTGGTCCCCCGTCACCTGCGGGACGACTTTGCCGCGATTTACGCCTTCTGCCGGTGGGCGGACGATCTGGGCGATGAAGTCGGAGAACCCGAGCGTGCCCTCGAACTGCTCACCTGGTGGCGGGAGGAACTCCACGCCTGTTTCAACGGTGAACCCCGGCACCCGGTTTTCGTGGCGCTGCAGCCGACCATCCAAGAACACGAACTGCCGATCCGGCCGTTCGATGATCTCATTCGGGCCTTCGAGCGGGACCAGACGGCCACGCGCTACGAAACCTGGGCGCAGGTCCTCGACTACTGCCGGCTCAGCGCGAACCCGGTCGGCCGGCTGGTTCTGATGGTCTGCGGCGAATCGCGCGATGAATCGTCCTTCGCGCTGAGCGATTCCATCTGTACGGCCTTGCAACTGACCAATCACTGGCAGGATGTCAATCGCGACCTGCTCGAACGCGACCGGATCTATCTGCCGCGGGAACTCACCGGCGAAATCGCCGATTTCGAAACCCGTTTTCGCGCGAGCGCCACCCGCGGATTTTCTGTGGACCGGACATTTCTGGAGGAATCACGCCGGGTGGTTCGCACCTGCGTCGACCGCACCTGGCCGATGTTCGAGCGCGGCGCAACGCTTCTCGATCGTCTCGGCCCGTCATCGCGGCCGGTCGTCTGGCTGTTGGCCGCCGGCGGCCAGCACGTGCTCCGCCAGATCGAGTACTGGAACTACGAGACCGTGCTTCACCGGCCTCGGTTGGGGAAGTTCAGCCGAATCATGCTGGTCGCGCAGGCGTGGTGCCGCGCGCGGCTGTCTTCCCGGGGCGCGAAAAGGAATGACGGCGAATGACCGTCACTTCGGCTGATCAACTGCATTCGGCGTTCTCGCATTGCCGCGGCGTCACGCGCGAACGAGCGCGGAATTTTTACTACGGCCTCAAACTGCTGCCGGAGCCGCAACGATCGGCGCTCTACGCCGTATACGCCTGGATGCGCCGGGCCGATGATCTCGTGGACGGCGAGTCGGGCGACCAGTCCATCCCCGCGCCGCAACGTCTGGATGCGTTCCGCGCCGAGACGTGGCGCGCGTTGGGCGGCGATCCGCCGGAGGGTGATCCGATCTGGCCCGCACTCGCGCACGTCGCCGCCGAGTTCAACCTGCAGCCGCGCCACTTCGAGGACATGCTGGCCGGCCAGTTTGATGACACGGAGGACCACACGTACGAGACCTTCGAGGATCTGAGGACCTACTGCTACCGGGTCGCCTCGACCGTGGGTCTGGTCTGTATTGAAATCTGGGGGTACTCCGATCCGGCGGCGCGAACCCATGCGATCGATCGCGGTATGGCCTTTCAGTTGACCAACATCCTGCGCGATTTCCGCGAGGACTTCGCCGAAGGCCGGGTCTATCTGCCGTCAAACGATTTCGCCGAACACGGCATCACGCCGCATGATCTCATCGACTGGTCGCAGCCGGAACGCTGCCGCGCATTTCTGTTGCAGCAGATCGAGCGCGCGACGACATTCTATGACCGCTCCGCACCGCTGGACGAGCTGGTCACACCGGAGTGCGTTCCGACGCTTTGGGCGATGACCGCCATCTACCGGGGACTGCTCGAGAAAATGCGAACGCACCCGGAGCGGGTCGTCACGGGTGATCGCATTCGCCTGAGCGCCATGGAGAAGGGGCTGATCGCTCTCCGCGCCAAATGGTTCCGGATGCCGCACTCGGCGGGGTCTTCGACGTGAGCCGGATTCTGATCATCGGAGGCGGACTGGCCGGCCTCGCCGCCGCGGTTCGATTGACCGAACTCGATTACGAAGTCACGCTGCTGGAAACGCGCAAGAAACTCGGCGGACGCGCGACGAGTTTCGTGGATCCGCGCACCGGCGACGTGCTCGACAACTGCCAGCACGTCCTCATGGGGTGCTGCACGTACCTCATCGATTTCTACGATCGGCTCGGCGTGCTGGACTCCATCGACTGGCACACCGAACTCTACTGGACGCGCGGGCAGGGATTGATCGATCGACTCAAGCCCGGCTGGCTTCCCGCACCCCTGCACTTCTCCGGCTCGTTCGGGCGGTTCAAGTCGTACACCCGGCAGGAAAAGCGTCATCTCGCCCGCGCGATGTGGCGGATGATCCGCCTCGGTTACGCGGGCCGGCTCGTCTGGCGGGAGCGAACCTTTCTGGAGTTTCTGCGCGAATGCAACCAGCCGGATGAACTGATTCGTTCCTACTGGCAGGTCATCATCGTCAGCGCGTGCAATCTTCCCGTCGAGCGCGTCTCGGCGGAAGCGGCGCTGCAGGTCTTCCAGGAAGGATTTCTCGCGAGCAAATGGTCTTCGGCGATGGGATTGGCATCCGTCCCGCTCTGGTCGCTTTACGATCCGGCCCACGAGGCGATCGAACGGGCCGGCGGCACGGTGCGCCTCGGCGTCAGCGTGAAGTCGATCAACTTCGACGGCCGCCGCGCCACCGGCGTGGTCACCGACGAAGGGCTCATCGAATCCCCCACCATCATCTCCGCCGTACCGTTCGATCGTCTCGATAAACTCATCGGCCCGTCGATGCGCAAGGCGGATGCGCGCCTGCAACGTCTCGAGTCGTTTGACGTCAGCCCGATCCTCGGGGTTCATCTGACCTTTAATCAACCGGTGATGGATCTGCCGCACCTCATCCTGATCGATCGGGCGGTCCATTGGCTCTTCAACAAGGGA
>SKZB01000185.1 GCA_007127615.1 Phycisphaerales bacterium
ATGCGCTCGGCGACGGCCCGCACGCACATTCCCATCGCGCCGAGATGGACCGGGATGTGCGGCGCGTTGACCACCAGCTCTCCGTTCGCATCGAGCACCGCGCAGGAAAAGTCCAGCCGCCGCTTCACATTCGTCGAGAGGGCGGTTCGTTGCAACACCTCTCCCATCTCCTCCGCGATCGAGGCGAAGCGGCGGGTGAAGAGCTCCCGCCGGACCACCTCCGGCGCATCGCTGGTAACCGTCCGTTGATCGTCTCTCTCCGGCGGGCCGCCGGAGACCCTTTCCAGAATCATCCCGCCGCGCGGGTCGCAGACCGCCTTCCAGCCCGATTCAATCACGTACGCGCTGCGGGGATCGAAAACCAGCGCCGGACCCTCGACGCGATCGCCCGGGTCGAGCTCGTCCCGACGGAATCGGGGCACCTCACGCCATTCACCCGCGAACCGCGCGCGAACGGTCTCGTCCGATTCACGGTTGCGGCCGCACGGCAGCTCGTCCGCCTCGTCGGCGGCCTTCCGGCGGGATGACGCGACGACCCGGAGCGACTCGACCTCCAGCGCATCATCCTCCGGCGCGTGGCCGTAGCGCTGCTCGTACCCTTCCGCGAACTGCCGGATGAGTTCATCCGGCCGGACGGACTCTTCCACTTCCACCGCGAGCGCCGCGTCCTGACCCGGCCGGCGCAGGTTGATCATTCGGCGGCGGATTTCGATTTCCGCGCGGTCAACGCCCTCCTCCGCCACGGCATCGGCCGCTTCGCTCGCCATCGCCTTGAGCTCTTGATCAAGTCTCTCCCCGACCTCATCGAGCGGAAGCAGAATCTGCCGCTCGCTGAAGCGTTCGATGACCGCCGCGCCGAGCCCGACCGCGCTGAGCAGGGATGCATCCGCGGGCATGAGCACGCGTTTCATGTTGAGCATGTCGGCCACCGCGCAGGCGTGCTGACCGCCCGCCCCGCCGAAGCTGACCAGCGCGGCGCCGGCGGGATCGTAGCCGCGCCGCAGCGAGACCTGCGCGATCGCATCGGCCATGCGCTCGTTGGCGATCCGAAGAAAACCGTCGAGGAGTTTGTCATCACTCAAGTCAGCTTCACCGGTGATCTCTTCCCGCACCGCCCGGAGCGCGGCCCGCGACGCCTCCCGGTCAATCGGGATCTCGAACTGATCCGGGTCGATGCGGCCGCAGAGCAGGTTGATGTCGGTGATGCTGAGCGGCCCGCCCGCGCCGTAACACGCCGGTCCGGGATCCGCCCCCGCGCTTCGGGGGCCGACCTGAAGACGCTGGTGGCGGTATTGACAGATCGACCCTCCCCCGGCGGCCACGGTTTCGATCGCCAGCGCGGGTGCGCGGAGTCGCACGCCGGCGACGGTCTGCTCGAAGCGGTACTCGAAGTCCCCGTCGATGCGGGCGACGTCGGTGCTGGTGCCACCCATGTCGAAACCGATCACGCGTTCAATGCCGGCGTGCCGCGCCGCGGCGGCCGCGCCGGCCACGCCCCCGGCCGGTCCGCTGAGCAGACTGTCCTTGGCGCGGTACTGATCCGCCCGAACCAGACCGCCGGCACTGGTCATCACGTGAAGCCGGGTCTCTGAGCGTTTTTCGCTCCGGTTCATGATGGAGGCGATCGAATCAACGTACGAGGCGATGACCGGCGCGAGATACGCATCGACCGCCGCGGTCTCCGCCCGGGGGAGAATCTCGATCAGCGGCGCCAGAGCGGCGGAACGGGAGACGTGTTCGAAGCCGGCCTCGCGCAGGATCTCTTCGACGCGCTCTTCGTGTTCATCGTTGCGGTAGCTGTGCAGCAGGGCGACGGCGGCGGAACGGAACCCCCGCCCGTAGAGCTTCAACGCCGACTGGCGCAGTGCCTCTTCGTTCAGGCTGGTGAGCACGCGGCCGTCGGCGGCCAGGCGTTCCTCCACCTCGGTGATCTCACGCGGCAGGGGTTCGGGCTTGCGGATATCCAGGGCAAACAGATCCGGCCGCTGCTGATCGCCGATCGCCAGCAGATCGCGAAACCCGCGCGTGATGAAGAGTGCGGTCTCCGCGCCGGCCCGTTCCAGCAGCGCGTTGGTGCCGCGGGTGCTCGCAAGGCGCAGTTCGATCGGCGGCAGCTCGCGATCGGCCGGCGTCCCGGTCACCAGGCGGGCGGCCAGAATCGGCGCGGGCTCATCGGTCGTCAGTTCGATCGTGGCGCAGTCGGCATCCGCGCGGTGACGCTCGCGCAGCGGTTCGTCCAGTTCGACCCGATCGTCGCCGGGCTCATGCGAAAGAACCTTGCGCCAGGCGTTTTCCCTGCCGTTCCGGTCCGCATCGGAAACGACGCTCCGCAGCGCGTAGCCGCGGAGATGAACGCCCCGCGTGAGCCAGGGCGCGGCAATTCTGATCGTCCGGCCGGACGATTCCAGCACCCGCGCCCGCAGCCGGGCCGAGCTCAGCACCTTCGCGCGGCGTGAGCTTCCGCCGGGATCCCGGGCGATACAATCGGTGAAGGTTCCTCCGGTATCAACGCAGATGGTCCAGGCGCGGCTCACGAAGGGATATGGTAGAGCGGCGCGCCATCAAAGGGCAATCGTGCGCCGCTGCCTTTCGGCCGCCTCGATTCCCGATCGACCTGAGTTGGTGACGCTCCCGCCCGGCCGGCCGCCGCGTCCATCGCGCTCACGGCCTGATGTTTTCGGCCTGATCGGCAACGTCCTGCGAGTGCTGCTCGGCCCGTTGCGCAACCCCCTCGGCGGCGTCCATCGCCTGACCGAGATGCGATGATCGACCGCCCTGGCCCGGTTGATCCTGAGGCGTGGTGGCGCCATCGCGGTCATACCCGCTATCGCAGCCGGCCATCATGAGAACCAGCACCGTCATCGCGGCGATCGTGGTAAAAATGGTGATGGAAGTGCGCATGCTCGATCCTCTCATCTCGGGCAACGTGTCATCTCAGGCAACGTGTCATCTCAGGCAACGTGCGATCGAATCTGACACCCGGCCACGAGCGGCGGCAGAGACTCGAAACGAGAACTCAGTCCGACTCGCCGAGGTCATCCTTACGATAGTCAATGTTCGGCCGTCGGGTCGGATGCGACTCAAGATATTCCGTCCGCCAGCAGCCGACCCAGTGCTCGGGCTCGATCTCGTAGAGGATGTACTCATCACCCTCGGGCGACTTCGCGAGATCCCGGGGCGGCGTCCTGCCGGGCCACCACGGCGTGATGCCGTGCTCGTGACCGGGGA
Source organism: Phycisphaerales bacterium (assembly GCA_007127615.1). GTDB lineage: Bacteria > Planctomycetota > Phycisphaerae > Phycisphaerales > SM1A02 > SKZB01. Next base: position 3,229 of record SKZB01000185.1, read on the forward strand.
GTTTCGTGAACTCATTGGGATCGTTGACGACCTGATCCACGGTGATCAGGCGGTGCTGCTTCTCGTGCAGTTTGGGAATCGATCGCAAGAGGCCGCGGGTATACGGGTGGTAGCACTTGTCGAAAAGGTCGTAAATCCTGGCGTACTCGACCACCCGGCCGGCGTACATCACGCAGACCACATCGGCGTTCTCCGCGACCACACCGAGGTCGTGCGTGATGAGCATCATGCCCATGTCGCGCTCCCGCTGAAGGTCGCGCAGCAGGTCGAGAATCTGCGCCTGGATCGTCACGTCGAGCGCGGTGGTCGGTTCGTCGGCGAGCAGCAGCTTGGGCTGACACGCCAGCGCCATCGCGATCATGACCCGCTGCCGCATTCCGCCGGAGAACTGGTGCGGATAGGCCTGCAGGCGCCCGCGCGGATCGGGAATGCCGACATCGGTCATCGCCTGCACCGCAATCTCCACGGCGCTCTTGGCTTCCACATTCTGGTGCAGAAAAATCGCTTCCAGAATCTGATCGCCGATGGTGTACACCGGGTTGAGCGAGGTCATCGGCTCCTGGAAGATCATCGCAATGTCCTTGCCGCGCACGTTCAGCATCTGCTTTTCCGTCAGCGACAGAAGGTTGCGTCCTTCGAAGAGGATCGTGCCCCGATCGAACCGTCCGGGCGGGCGCGGGATGAGCTGCATCGAGCTCATCGCGGTCACGCTCTTGCCGCAGCCGGATTCACCGACCACCGCGAGCGTCTGCCGCGGGTAGATCGACATGGAGACGCCGTTGACGGCATGGACGACCTGACCCCCTTCGAGGTGGAAGCTGACGGCGAGGTCCGCGACTTCAAAGAGCGGCTTCCCGGGCTTGGATCTGCCGGAGGCGGGTTGGGTCGTGGTCTGGGTCATGCGTCGAAGTTCGTCGTCAGTGCGCCGCTTTCTTGAGTTTCGGATCGATCGCATCGCGCATCGCCTCACCGAAGAGCGTCAGGGACAGGACGGTCAGAAAGATCGCAAAGCCCGGGAAGATCGCGAGCCACCAGATGAACTGACCGACATCGCTGAACGCTTCGGAGAGAAGTTTGCCCCAACTGGCCTGGTCGGCCGGCCCGAGGCCGAGGTAGCTGAGAATCGTTTCGAACAGAATGGCCGCCGCAACGGCAAACGATGCTTCCACGAGTACGGGCGTCACACCATTGGGGAGCATGTGCCGGAACAGCACCGACCGCATCGGCAGGCCCAGCGCGCGGGCGGCGTGCACGAAATCCTGATCGCGCAGGCGATAGAACTCCGCGCGCGTGAACCGGGCGGCGTTGGTCCACGTGAAGCAACCAATGATCGCCATCATCACGTAGATGTTGCGCGGCAGCACCGCCGCGGCGACGATCAGCAGGAAGAGCAGCGGCACCGCCATGAAGATCTCCACCACGCGGTAGAGCAGCAGGTCCACCCACCCGCCGAAATAGCCCATCAGCGCCCCGAGCGTCACGCCGATGAACGCCGCGATGCCCGTCGCCACCAGTCCGATCGAAATCGACAGGCGGGACGCGTGGAGAAGCTGCGCGAGGACATCCTGTGCGCTTCCGTCGGAACCGAGCAGATACTTCGGCCACGTGGCATCCTCTCCATCCGGGGTGGTCTCGGGAACCGCCAGGCCGCCCGGGGGGCGCAGGTCGTAGCCGAGCTGTCGCTGGTAGGGAGAGAGCGGAATCACCGTGTACACGGCTTCGATCTGTCCCTCCCGCTCCCACTGCAGATAGTCAAAGCGTGGCGCCGGCGGCTGCCAGGCCTGCGAGACGATGGAACCGGCGATGGCGCCGGTGGCAAGGATCAGGAGAATGTGGTTCAGCCGATTCCGCGAAACCGGAACCAGTGAGAAGATCAGCGTAAACGACGCGGCGATGAGCAGACTGGCCACGGGAATGAACCAGTCGGAGCGCTCCATCGCACGAACCCAGTCCGAGACCCCGGGACGATCGACCATTGACGCCACCAGTTCGGACGTGGCGGCGATGAAGCCCGCGAAAATCGCGATGTAAACCACATCGATCAATCGATCGCTGCGCTTCTGCTCGGCCCGCGCGACCAGGAAGATCGGAACCGTCAATCCCAGGAAAACGACGGCGCCGATCCCGACGGAGACGGGCAGACTCAGGTTCGTGAGTCCTTCGAGCAGCAGAACCGGCGGGGTCGTGAACGCAGCGCTGATGAGCACCGCCTTCAGCACCCGCTCGGGAATCGGATTCGTCTTCTCCAGCGGCAGCATCACCCAGATCGGAATGATGATTCCGCCGAGGATGAGCAGCAGATCGACCGAGCTCAGGCTGCTCAGAAGCGGCAGCGACATGCTGATTCGTTCCCCGGCTTCGTTCAGTTCCCACATCACAATGGGATGCCCGCTCGCGATCAGCGGTGAAAAGACGGCGAAGAAGGCCACGATGCCGATCCACGAGAGGCCGAAAATCGCACCGGGCCGCCCGAGAACCTGGTGCCAGGCATCGGCCCAGAAGCCGCGGGGTTCGGTCTGCAGGTGACCGTGCATCAGCGCCGCGCCGGCCGAGGTCCCGGGCGGGGTCGGGGCGGCGGCGCTGTCCAGGTCGTTCGCGTTGTTCGGGGGGTCGGTCGACATTGCGGATGAAGTGAGAAGTGCTGCGAGATGAAACCGGGAGTGGAAAATCGAGAACGTGCGTGGCAAACCATGAATCGCCGCCGGTGAGCCCTTGAAGCTCGCCGGTCGAAGGTCAACTGTACGAAATGCGCGGATCGGCCATGGCGTAGAGGATGTCGGCCAGCAGGAGCGCGAAAATGTTGACCGCAGCGATGATCAGCGTCACGGCGAGGATGACCTCACGATCACGCAGGTTGATGGCCTGGATCACCAGTTGCCCCATGCCGGGGATGGAGAAAATCTGTTCGATCACCACCGAGCCGGAGAGCATGGCGGGGAAAATCATCACGAACATCGTGATCAGGGGCAGGAGACTGTTCCGGAAGACGTGCTTGA
>SKZB01000204.1 GCA_007127615.1 Phycisphaerales bacterium
CGGCCGCACGCCCCTCCGCGGCTTGCCTTCACGCTTGATCCGACTCTGCGATCACTGCGCACTCTTTTTCTCATCTAGTTCCTGCTCCTCGCTTCGTATCGTCAGCGTGCTGAGGCCAGGGTGGCCGGCACGCCCGATGTTGAGTCTGCAGGAATCGGCGTGATGCTCACGCCATCTCGATGAAACTGAAAGGAGTGCGCGATGAAACGCACCCGTATGCCCCTGATGACCGCCGGTCTGCTGACCGGTTCCCTTGTTCTCTTCTCCGCGGCCGGCTGCGAAACGACGCCGCGTGCCGATCGCGACCACGCTTCGATGAACGACATGAACGACATGAACGGCGCGATCGAAGGCTCCTCCGTGACGATGGTGGTTCACGGGATGGGCTGCCCGCTGTGCGCGAACAACGTGGACCGGCAGCTCAAAGCGCTTCCCGGCGTTCGCGACGCCTCGATCGATCTCGGATCGGGTGAAGTGAAGGTCCAGCTTGCCGGTGAGAATCGCCCGACCCGCGCCCAACTCGCCCGCGCGGTCCAGGACAGCGGCTTCACCCTGGTCCGAATCGAAACGCCCTGATTCACAACCCGCACGCGACGGGGCTCACCGAGCCCGTCGTCTGAGAAAATGAGGAGTACTCCATGTTCACGGAGCGATTTTCTGCATCCGTTCTGTCGGTCTGGAGCGCCGCGGCCGTGGTGGTCGCGGCGCTGGCCGGCCCGGCCGTACAACCCGCGACCGCGCAGGAAGCGATCAACAGCCCTGCCGCCACCCAGCCCTCACGCGGGACGTGGGTGCTGCGCAACCAGGTCCGTTATCTGGAAGCCCGCGCCGATCCGCGCAGCGAGGCGCGGGATTTCCGGCAGCTCACGATCTGGAACAGTCTCGCGTACGGAATCTCGAGTGATCTTTCCGCCAGCTTTGAGCTGCCGGTCGTGCACCGCTCGTTTCGCGACGGCCGGAGTGGGCCGCGCGATCGGGAGACCGGCATTGCGGATCTGAACGCCACGCTGAAGTGGCGCATCTACCAAAATGACTTCGGGCCGATTGACACCTCACGGGTCAGTCTGCTCGGCGGACTGCAGATTCGCAGCGGTGACAGCGAGTTCACCAGCGATTCCTACGATCCGTTCGTCGGTGCGGTCTGGACCTACGTCCACGGCCGGCACGGCGTCAATGCCTCCGGACGGTACAAGTTCAACACCGGCGGCGGCACGAGATTCAACCTCGGCGGCGGGGACGGTTCCGCCGACGCGCTGCTCTACGACGCGTCCTATCTCTACCGGCTCGATCCGGAAACGTACACCGCCGAGACGCGGGGCGTGTGGTACGCCGTGGTCGAGTTGAGCGGCGTCTACGAGACCAACGGTGATAACGAGCTCATGATCGCACCCGGCATCATGTACGAAGCGCGAACCTGGACGGTCGAAGCGTCGTTTCAGTTGCCGATCTGGCAGGATCTCGACCATCGTCCCGAGTCGCGCTTCGGCGTGGTCGTGGGTTTGCGGCTGCAGTTCTGACCCCGGGCCGTGTTTCTCAAGCGAGTGCGTCCGACCGATCACCCTTCACTCCGCTCATTCGTCGCTTTGCCGCTTCGTCTCTCCGTCACTTCGCCCCTTCGCCCCTCTCCTCACCCCCGACACTCTCCTGCTCGACCGCCGCGCGGATCTCCTCGAAATTGACCTGCACACCGGGATCGTCGGTGACCCAGGCGTACCGGATGGTACCGTCGGCGCCGATCACGTAGGCGGATCGTTTGGCGACGCCCTTCATGCCGAAAAGATCTTCGTGCAACACGTCGTACGAGCGCGCGGCTTCCCGGTTGAAATCCGAAAGGACGGGGAAGGGGATATTCATCTCCCGTCTGAACTTGTCGGTCACGAACGGGCTGTCCACGCTGACGCCGAAAAGATCCGCGTCGAGTGAGTCCCACTGTTCCCAGTGATCGCGGAAGTGGCACATTTCATCGCTGCAGACGGGGCTGAACGCGAGCGGGAAGAAGAGCAGGACGACCGGTTTCCGGCCGATCGACCGGCCGACATCCACGATCTCGCCGGGCTTGGCGGGCAGGGCAAAGGCCGGCGCAATGGCGCCGGGTTGTAAGCTCATCGGGTTGAATCCTCCAGTAGCGGTCACACGAAGTCAGGAAACGGGTTCCGGGGGTTGCCTCCCCCACGCGATCGGACCAACGCGAGCGGTTGGCCTAGCATCACCCCATCGCATTCGTTCCCTTTCCACGATCCGATTCACCGGCATCACCATGACCACGATCCATACCTCGGCCAACGACACCCGCCCCGCGACGCTCGCGGACCTTCGTGAACACGGCTGGACCTCGCGTTCCGTCAAGCAGGAACTCCGCACGAATCTGACCCGCGCCCTGGCGGCAGATGAGGCGCTCTTTCCCGGCATCGTGGGGTACGACGATACGGTGATCCCGGAACTGATCAACGCCGTTCTGTCCGAACATGACATCCTGTTCCTGGGCGAAAAGGGACAGGCCAAGAGCCGCCTGATGCGGCTGCTGACGCGGTTTCTGGACGATGCGGTTCCGTACCTCGATCTGCCCGACTCGCCCGTCCACGAAGATCCCGACCGGCCGATCACCCGCGCCGGGAAGGAGATGATCGCCACGCGTGAAGAGCGTGACATCCCGATCCGCTGGTGGCCGCGTGAGGAACGCTACGCCGAACGGCTTGCGCCGGGAACGAAGTTCGCCGACATCATCGGTGAGATCGATCCGGCCAGACTCGTGGCCGGCACGAGCATGTCCGCGGAGGAAGCGCTCCACTTCGGGCTGATCCCCCGATTGCACCGCGGCATCTTTGCGATGAACGAGCTCCCGGACCTCGATGAACTCGTGCAGGTCGGCCTGTTCAATCTGCTCGAAGAGCGCGATGTGCAGATCCGCGGCTATCCGATCAGCTTTGATATCGACGTGGCGATTCTCTTCTCCGCCAACCCGACCACGTACAACCGCTCGGGCAAGGTCATTCCCCAGCTCAAGGACCGGATTGGATCGACCATTCAGACCCATTACCCGCGCGAGCGTGAACTGGGGATGGCGATCACCCGGCAGGAAGCTGCGATTGACCTGGACGGTCCCTATCCCGTCCTCATCCCGCCCTTCATGGACGAACTCATCGAACAGATGGCAATCGCGGCCCGGAAGAGCAAATACATCGATCATCAGTCCGGCGTCAGCGCACGGTTCTCGATCGCGAACTACCGCACGATGGTGGCGAGCGCGCGACAGCGGGCGATCCGGTTGAACGAAAAGCCCGCCGTTCCGCGCATCAGCGATCTGGGTCATCTCCATGCATCATCGCTGGGTAAACTCGAGCTGGACATGATGGGTTCCAGCCAGATGGGTGAGCGGCAGGTGATCGAAGCGATTCTGGCCGAAGCGATCCGCGAAGTCTTCAGCGAATACGTGGATGAGCACGGATTGGGTGAGATTGCCGACATTTTCGCCAAAGGCGTGAAGATCGAGGTCGGCGACATGCTTCCCTCTTCCCACTACGCGGAGCTGCTCCAGCGCGTCCCGCCGGCCTGGGAGAAGGCGTTCGAAATCAACCCGGCGGAGGACGCCGGCGTCCGCGCCAGCTGTGTGGAGTTCGTTCTCGCCGGCCTCTACGTCACCGATCGAATCAGCCGCGCCCAGCGGCACGGAAGGATCACCTACGAAATCGGATGATTCGGATCGGGTTCACGGCGCATCGCCGGATGATTCGCCCGCAGCCGGCTCGCGCACTTCCTTGCGCACTTCCTTGCGCACTTCCTTCTTGCGCACTTCCTCGCGCTCCAAAAAGTGCGGGGCGTTGGGGTCGTCCGGATCCTCATTCAGCACCAGCACGACGGGATCGTCGATCGACTCCTGAACGACCATGACCCGGCGAAGCCGCACGAGTTCGAGGGTGGCGAGGAACATGCCGACCCGCTGGCCGATGTTCTGCCCGGAGAAGGCATCCTGCAGCGTGATCCGTTTCTCACCCGAACGGTGAATCCGGTCGAGCAGATCCTCCTGGTGCAGCGCGATCGGCGTATCGTCGATTTCCACGAGGTGATCACCGAGACGCGTCAGATCGATCGACGAGATGATCCGCTCGTAAGTTTCGGAAAGATCGAGCGCGTGCACATCATCGAGCTCGAGTTCGACCGGCCCGGGGGCGTGTTCATCTTCATCCTCCGCGCTGCGCTTCCGCCGGGCGGGCTGCACCGCAAAGCGCCGGGCGAAGTCCAGCCTTCGGGCTTCGAGCTCTTCGGAAGCGACGCGGTACTTCTGGTAGGCGAGCAGTTGCTGCACCAGTTCGTACCGCGGATCGGTCGGGTCATCCGCGGCGGAAGCGGCTTCGTCATCGCCCTCGCGCTTCTCCGCCGGCATGAGCACGCGGGATTTGATCTCGATCAGCGTGGCGGACATGAGCAGAAACTCGCCCGCCACGTCGATGTCGATGTCCTTGAGCTGCCGGAGAAAATTGAGGTATTCCGAGGTGATCTGCGCGATCGGGATATCGTGAATGTCCACTTCGGCGCGGCGGATCAGGTACAGCAGCAAATCCAGCGGACCGTGGAACTGCTCGAGCGAGATCTGATAATCTTCCTGCAGTTGCATGGGGCGAGAGCTCCGGCGGGCGACATTCGGCGGCGACGGAGCGTATCATAGGCGAATCATGACCCGATCCGGAACCGACCAGATGAGAAAGGCGACGTCGAACCCATCGCCGGACGAAATGGCGTTCATCGCCGACGCGCTGCGGGCCGAAGCCGATGCGATCGTCCGGATCGCCGAGCGGGTCACCGATGGTGATTCGACCTCGTGCCGGGCGGCGATCGATTTGCTCACCGGCTGCACCGGCCACGTCGTCATCGCGGGGATGGGCAAGAGCGGTTTGATCGGCGCGAAGATCAGCGCGACGTTTTCCAGTCTCGGCCAGCCGTCCAACGTGCTCCATCCGGCCGAGGCGGTGCACGGTGATCTCGGCCGCGTTCGGCGCGGTGATGTCGTCATGCTCCTGAGCTACTCCGGAGAGACCGATGAGGTCAGCAATCTGGCGGCCATTCTCAGGGCCGACAATGTGCCGCGTCTGGGGATCTCCTCGAATGCGGAATCGACCCTCGCGCGACTGTCCGATGTGCATCTCTCGCTCGGGGATGTCACGGAAGCGTGCCCGTTGAACCTCGCGCCGACCGCTTCCACCACTGCGATGCTCGCGCTGGGCGATGCGCTTGCGCTGGCGGTCTCGCGCCGACGCAACTTCCGCGAGGATGATTTTCACCGGCACCATCCGGGCGGGATGCTCGGCGTGGGCCTGCGGCAGGTCACCGAGATTCTGCGCTTCCGCGTGGGGGAAAACCTGCCGACCATTACCGGCAATCCGTCGGTCCGCGAGGCGTGTCTCGAAGCCCGGGCGGCGATGAAGAACCAGCGCCGGGTCGGAGCGCTCGTGATCGTCGATGACGACGGCAAACTGGCCGGGATTTTTACCGATGGCGATCTGCGACGGCTGATCGTGGACGACCCCGAGGGCATGAGCCGGCCGGTCCGCGAGGTCATGACCGCCCGGCCGCAACACCTGACCGTCGATGACCTGGTCCGCGACGCCCAGCGTCTGGTGCGGGAACGAAGGGTCGATGAGATTCCGGTCCTTGATCATCACGGCCGGCCGATCGGCCTGGTCGATGTTCAGGATCTGATCGCGATGAAAGTCGTGAGCGAATGAGCCGTCGCCCGATCCGCTTTCGTCGTTAGAATCGAGCGAACGCATTCTTTCGGAGCGCCGGCGTTGGAAACTCATGCTCCGTCCGGTGCCGCGAAACCCGTCCAAATGGCGATTCCATGAGTGATATGACCCAATCCTCGACGTCACCGAACACAAATCAGTTCGCCGCTGCGGTCATTGAGTCCGGGCTCGACGCACTGGCGGCCTACGCGACCACCGAGTTACTCGAAGCGCGGCCGCACCTCATCGAAATGTTCGGCCACGGCGCCCGCGCGTCGTGGCAGCAGAACCTGGCCGCGCGGTTGGAGGAACTCTGCGCGGCGCTGACCGTCCGTCGGCCGGAGCTCTTTGCGCACGATCTGGCGTGGACGAAAGCGTCGTTTCACCTGCGGGAACTGGATCTGGAGGATCTGCGGGAGAGCAATCGGGCCCTGTTGCGCGTCATCGACCAGGAACTGCCGCGCAAAGTCTACGCCGA
>SKZB01000014.1 GCA_007127615.1 Phycisphaerales bacterium
ATCTCCTTCGAGCCGCGAAGCAGGGTCCGCGGCTCATCCTTCCGGCCGAGGGCGTGCTGCCACCAGTCGCCGAACCCTTCATCGACCTCGCGTTCCTCGACGTACTGTTCAAGCACGGGCCGCAGCGTGGGGATGATTTCCTCGGTGCTCACCTTTTCCGCCAGCAGATCAACCAGCCGGTCGCCCGCGAGCCGCCCGCCGCAGTAGACGTCGTACGATCCCGGGGCGCGGCCGACGAAGGCGATGTCCGCCGTATAGGGTCGGGCGCACCCGTTCGGGCAACCGGTCATGCGCACACCGATCTCATCCTCGCCGAGGCCGAGTTCATTCAGGACGCCTTCCAGTTCGGTGAGAATATCCGGCAGGGCGCGTTCGGCATCGGCGAGCGCGAGGCCGCACGTCGGCAGGGCGGGGCAGGCCATGGCGTTGAGGCGCACCGCCGAGAGCTCCTCGTTGAGCGGCACGTTGTGCTCGCGCAGAATCTCGAGCAGGCGCTCCTTCCGGCCGGCGGGGATATGCGTGAAGAGGAGATTCTGCTCCGCCGTGATCCGGACGTCGGCCTGTAGTTCGCGCACGACTTCGCGTGCGCCGGACAGTTTGTTCACGCCGTCGGAGTCGCGCAGGCGGCCGTTCTCGACGTAGAGGCCGTAGGTCCACTGGCCATCGCCCTGATCGATCCAGCCGAGGTGGTTCTGGTGTACCAGCGGCCTCTGCCTGACGATCGGTTGCAGGGTAAACGGCGCACGGCGGTTGAACTCGTCCGTGAACCAATCCACGCCGAACTCTTCGATGGTGTACTTCAACCGCGCGTGACGGCGGTCCTCACGGTTCCCGAAATCGCGGAAGATCTCGATCACGGTGCGAACGGCATCGACGGCCTGATCCGGCGCGATCGAACCGATGGGGGTCGCGAGTCGGGCGAAGGTATCGGCTTTGCGGTGGGTCATGCCGAGCCCGCCGCCGACGAGCAGGTTGTAGCCCTTCAGGGCGCGGGTGTCATCATCGACGATGGCGATCAGACCGCAGTCCTGGGTATAGACATCGATACAGTTGTCATCCTGCATGGCGATGCCCACCTTGAACTTCCGCGGCAGATACAGCTTGCCGTAGAGCGGTTCGACCTCGAACTCATCCGGTTCCCCACCGTTCTGCGGCCGATCCTTCAGGAGCGGATCATCGTGGTCGAGCTTCTCACCATCGAGCCAGATGTCGTGGTACGCGCTGCTCCGGGGCGCAAGTTCGAGGGCAATGCGCTCCGCGGTTTTCTGAATGGCCGCGCGGGCCGGATCATCGTCAATGACCGGACAGCACATCACGTTGCGCATCACGTCACCGCACGCCGCCAGGGTGGAGATCAGTTGTTCGTTCATGCCGCGGATGAGCTATTTGATGTCACCCTTGATCACGCCGTGGTACTGAATCGACTGGCGGGTGGTAAGCCGCATCTTGTCCTGGCCGTACTCCTGCGCGAGCGCGTCGAGCTGGAGGTACTGTTCGGCGGAGAGGATGCCCGCGGGAATCCGGGCCCGGATCATCAGGGTGTGTTCGCGGTCCTTCTTGGCGGCGCGGATGTCGCGGTCGTGTTGCTGGTAGATGCCGTGCGCCTTGAGCAGATTGAGATCCTTCTCTTCAAAGTGCGTGGCGTCGGGGCTCTCGAGCGTCTCGCCGATCCCGCCGCGCAGGTAACGGCCCTCCGCCTTGACCTTCTCGACCTTGGAGGGCTTTTCGGGAAGGCGTCGCGGCTCGGGTCGGCCGTTGTTGGATTCCGTTGACTGATTCTCTGCCATTGTGCGAACTCCACTTTCTTCGCTCATGTCGTAAAATCGTGTTTGGTTTCTTTCGGTCCCGGCGATGTCGGCTCAACGCTCAGATGCCGTCACCGTGCAGGCCGCATTCCTTCTTCTCCTGTCCGGCCCACCGTCCGTCGCGGGAGTATTCCCACGGTCTGGTGCCGGGCACGGGTTTCGTGCAGTGGGTGCAGCCGACGGTGGGGTAGTCCTGATCGTGCAGTTCGTTGTACGGTAGATTGTGTTCAACCAGGTAGTCGTACACCTTTCGGCGCGACCAGGTGACGAGCGGGCAGATCTTCAGAAGCTGGTACTGCCAGTTCCATTCAACGAGTTGCGTATTCCATCGGCTGGGCGACTGATCCCGCCGCAAAGATGCGAACCAGATATCCACGCCCTGAATCGCGCGGTGAAGCGGTTCGACCTTGCGGATCTTGCAGCACAGATCGGGATCTTCTTTCCACAGCTCCGGCCGGATCTCGCGGGCCTGGTCCTGTGCCGTCAACTGCGGCTCGACCGCCTCGAAGCGGAACTGCGGAAAGAGCGTGGTGAGCTTCTCCCGCAGGGCGTGGGTCTCGGCGAACAGGAATCCCGTATCGACGTAGATGACCCGGAGGTCGGGCACGCGCGGTTCGAGCAGATGCATGAGCACGATGCTTTCCATCCCGAACGAGGTGGTCATGGCCAACTCACGGTCCGAGAACCGATCGATCGCCCAGTCCACGACGGCGCGGGGACGGTTCTCCGGCGGCGGGGCCGGCGGCTGCCATTTCTCCAGTGAGACGGTGCGTGTCAACTGACGCGTCATGGGTCGAATATCCTTCTCCGTAGATCGCCTCGCCGCCGATCGAACTGCAGCGATACCGTCGGATTCCCGGATCTTGCGGGGGGAATCATGGTCGCAGCGGCGAGTGCCCGATCGGAGCTCACGCTCTGATCGATTCGGACAGATCGATTTCGTCATCGTCCTTCGGACGATCGACTTTCAATTCTGTTGTGTGGGGAGGGCGTGCGGGGGGTGGGAATCGGCTGTCACCTGACCAGATCGATCAAAAGTGAACGCAACAACCCACCCTGGTACAGGTACACCAGTCCATGTTCCGGCCCAGGTTCAAGTTCCGGACCAGGTTCCGGCTTGCGGCGTTCCGTTCGGCCTCCGTGGCCGCGACATGGGCCGGGGCCTTCCGTGAACGGAATGTTTGGGCACGCGGGAACGTCATCGCCCTTCAATGTAAGGCGCAAACCGATGCCGTCAAGGAAATTCTGCGAAATCACCGCGGACAGGTCGCTCGGGAAAGACTGGGCAAGACGTCGACCGACGGCAGGTCAACCAACGCCTCAGGGCAGATCGACGCGGTAGACCGTGCCGTCGACCGGCCCCGCGCCCACATCATTGTTTCGGGAGCAGATGTAGAGCCAGCCGCGTTCATCGTCGATCGCCAGATCCGCGGCGGACGACCGTTTGCCGGTCAGTGCCGCCAGGTCGACGAACGGCGGCGCCGAAGTCGGCCGATCCGATTGATCGTTACCGTAGAATGGCTTCGCCGGATCGGGCGTGATACGCCACACCCGGCCGGCCCGGGCCATGGCCACGTACAGGTTTCCTTCGGCATCGAAGACCATATCGAACATGTCTCCGCTTCGGCCGCGCTCCACGCACCACGGTTCAAAGACCGCGATCAACTCTGCCGGCTCACCCGGAATGACATCGCCGTGTTCATCGATCGGCACGCGGTAGACGATCGAGCTCGTGCGCGAGCCGACGTAAAGATGTTCACCGTCTGAGGCCACGGTGCACGAGCCGAGCACTTCCAGATCGCGCTGCTGGATTCCGCCGTCGCCATCGGGCAAGCGAAATCTCAGGTGCGGGCCGAGCACCGGACGGCCGTTCGGCGGGCCGGCTTCGGGATTCTCACGAATCTCATCGAGGTCGTACTGCACCACGAGGTGATTATCCTTGCTCGCGGCGTACAGGTAACGTCCGACCACGGTGCAGCCGGTCGGACCATTGAGCCAGCCGTGGGGTGGTGCATTCTCGCGCGGATCGTGATGCGGGTAGTACTCGTTGGAGATCGCGCCGCCGAGCGCGTCCTCGGGAACGGACTCCGGATCGTGCTGATCGATAATGCGCCACTGCTGATCACGCAGATCAAAGCGGAGCAGGGAGTCGGTTGCGTGTTTGCGGAAGCGTCGCCCGCCGTCAAGCTCCGCGCCGCTGAACGCGCACAATATGATGTTGCGCGAGACGGGATCAAAGTTGAGTCCGCAGTACGGACGGGTCATGCGCGTGTTCTCTTCCGGCGGATCGGCGAAATCATGCGGATAGAAGGGGGGGCGGGTGGCTTGCGCCAGGACGCGCCCGTTGCGGCGCACCGCTTCGCCGGCCGTTTCGCCCGGGATCACCGGTTCGCTGACCTGGGGATCGAGCAGAAAGAGGTTTCCGCCCTGGTCATCGAACTCGGTCGGCACGCCGCCGCCGGAGCGGTGACGGCCGCGGGCCAGCACGATGACCTTTTCGCCAAATGCGACGATACCGCGCGGCCAGGGAACGACCGTGGAGATGCGCTCCAGCCGGACGGCGGTCGGGGCTTCGGAGCTCGCGGGCCGTTCGGGCACCAGGGCCCCGAAGTCAACGACCGATTCCGCCCGGACCCCGTGTCCGACCGGCGTCCGTACCAAGCTCAGCCCGCGCTCGAGTTTCTCTTCGCCGGTCACCTCAGTGGCGGCGGTCGCCGCCGACAGCCCGAGGCCGGCAATGGAGATTGCAAAGACGGACAGAGCGCGACACAGCAAGATGAACCGTTTGATTTGATACAACGGGTTCCCCTTCAGAATGTCTTGGGATCAAAAACTCGTGGTGAAAACATCACCCACGGCGCTCACCCAACCACGCATGGTATAGGTTGGATGCGTGATCTCGTCAACTGTCGAGGAATCTCCAGCGTCGCTGAAGCGGTGCGGTACCGCTGGGATCGGTGCGTTGCGTTCTTTGTGGAATCAACCGTAGCGTACGTGGGTTACCCCGCCCGGCGGGAAGCGCCGCCCCGGGGCGACTCCTTCGTCACGGCCTGGGTCCGAATGTTCCAGATGGCCTTCTGCAAGTCGGACTGATCCAGCCGCTCCATGCCGCGGTGGTGCAGCAGCGCATCGAGCAAAGGCACGATCGAGATCTCGTGGTGATCGTTGATCGCCTCGGGTTGATCCAGATTCATCACTCCCATCCGCCAGGTCGCGACCAGACGATGGGTGCTTTCCTGCGCATGGATTTGACGAATGTCGTAGTGTCGCTGATCCGCCGCGATCCGTTCCATCACCCGCTCAATGGAAACTGCCGGACCTTCCAGAAACTGAAGGAAGACGCCGGAGTGGTAGTAGAGCAGCCCCGAGATCCCGCACGCCTCGTTGAAGCGGCTCGCAGATGCCTGGATCTCGAGCAGCATGCGGTCATTGACCAGGCCGATGGCCAGGCTCCGGTAAAGAATCTGCTTGAGTTTTTCTTCGCTCATATCAGCACTCGGTCATGGAGCGTTGGACGGTGAAACGTTCGCGCCCGACTCAGGTCGGCCCGATTGCGTCGGGTCATGAGTTCCTCGTCCGCCTCGGCAGCACGATCGCCACCGTTCGGCCCACCAACGATCATCGGCCCGCCGTTTTGACACGGTTATCATCCCTGATCTCTTGCCCGTCTCGGTCGCGGATCAGCTCATGGCGGCGCCAGATGCAATCGCTGCAGCCGATGTCGCGCGAGCCCGGGGTCGATAATTTCGTACCGGTGGATGTGATGATGAGGCGCGACGAGCGCGTGATCGATCGCCGCGACCGGGAACCGGCGGGGGAAGGTGCCGCTGAAACCGAATCCCGCTTCGTCGAAGGCGTGCCGATAACCCGGATAGATCGTGTTGAGCGCGAACCCGCGGGTGATGTTGAAATCCCCGATCACCACATCCGGCTCGGAAACCTCCGCCGCGTCGATCAACGATCGCAGCCGTCGAGCCATACCTTTCCGTGGCGCTTCAACATCCGAAGGCAGATCGACCGCGTGGATGGTCAGCGTTTCGTTCGTCTGTTCATCCAGCACGAGCACCAGTTGGGTGACGTAGTACTGGTCCCGCGCCACGATGCGGCGTGTCTGCCGAATCGGCAGCGTCGTGAAAATCGTAAACGGAAAGGACATCACCGCGTACCCGCCGGTCTCCTCGTGCCACCGCCGCATCGCGGCCGCGTGCGGTTGAAGCCAGCCGTCGGTCAGAATCGCGATGTCCGGTCGCAGTTCAAAGAGGATCGCGAAGGGATCATCCGTCTGGTCCCTTTCCTCGGGTGAGATGTTCCAGTGCACGATCTCCAGGCCGCGCGGTGCCGGCGCGATTCGGTGGAGCCGATGCTCCACGCCGGCGAAGTAAATCAG
>SKZB01000333.1 GCA_007127615.1 Phycisphaerales bacterium
CTTGACAGGGATAAATCCTCGGATGGCCCGGCCTTTTGCATGTTGGTCTTCGGCATGACCCTACTCCGGGAATCTCGGGCGGATGCGGGCGATTCGAGTGCCGGCCCACGGTTTGCCCCCCCCAATTGAAATACGACGATAATCGATTCGAATGGCCGGGCGAAAGAAAAATTTTGATAAATCGGCCGCATGCGATATATTGTCGGCTGGATGTGTCCTGGCCAAGCGTACCCCCAATCCGAAAGCACGAATGCATTTCGTACGACACGATGGACATTGTTGAATGGCCTTCGTGAGCAGGATGAATCGCTTCGTCAGCGGTCGTTGGAAATCCTGAGCCGCCAGTACTGGCAGCCGATCTACACGATCCTCCGCCGTCGCGGGTTCGATTCTGAAGCCGCGGCCGAATTGACCCAGGGGTTTTTCGCCGATGTCGTCTTTCAGCGCGTTCTCTTTGAACGGGCCGACGAGGCGCGGGGTCGTCTCCGTTCGCTCCTCCTGACCGCATTGAGCAACTACGTGGCGGATGGTTCTCGCCAGGAGCGTCGTCACCATTCCCACAGCATGCAGATGCCGCTCGATGCGATGCAACGTGAAGAATGCCTGCTGCACCAGGGCGCGGCCGGTTCACCCGAACTCGAGTTTGAACGGCGGTGGGCGATCGTTCAATTGGAAGAAGCGATGCATCGATGTCGCCGGCACCTTCACGAGACCAATCTCCAGCGCCACTGGGACGCCTTTGAAATGGCGATTCTTCGGCCGGCCATCTCGGGCAACGTGGCCCCGCCGCAACATGTGATTGCGAAAGAGTGCGGTTTCCTCTCCGCCGTTCATGTGGCCTCCGCCCTCAAGGTCGTCCGCAAGCGATTTCGGATTCTCTTGCGCGAAGTGATCGCAGAAACGGTCGACAACCCGGCTGACCGCGATGCCGAATACGTCCGACTGCGCTCGATTCTGTAGTTGTCGACTCGATTCTGTATTTGTCGAAGACCAGCGGCATATTCGGGGGCGATGGTCGTCAGTCACCGAAACACGTCTTCACCGCACGGCCGACTTCGACCAGGACGTGATCGGTCGGCACGAGTCGCTGCTTGTTCGCAGCGTAGGTCAGCTCCACATCGCTCAACTCGTTCTTCTGCATGACCACCATGCGGCTCTTCCTGCCCTTGATCAGCAGCCGCATCGCGTGGTATCCGAACTGGGAAGCCAGCACGCGGTCGGCGGTGATCGGCGGCCCGCCGCGCAGGACGTGGCCGAGCACGGTCGTGCGCGACTCGATTTTCGTGCGCTTCTGGATGTCATCCGCCACGCGCTGTCCGATCCCACCGAGCCGAATCGGATCCGCGCTGGTCTCCACCCGCTTCTTCACCACCTGTTCGCCATCCTGCGGTTTCGCGCCTTCGGCGCAGGCGATGATCGAAAACCCGCGACGCTCGGTCATGCGGCTTTCGCAGAACGCGCAGACCTTGTCGATATCGAACGGAATCTCGGGAATCAGAATCACATCCGCGCCGGACGCCGTGCCGGCGTGCAGGGCGAGCCAGCCGGCGTTGCGTCCCATGACCTCGCAGACCATCACGCGGTGGTGGCTCGCCGCCGTGGAATGCAGCCGGTCGAGCGAGAGCGTGGCGGTATTCGCCGCGGTCGTGAAGCCGAAGGTGATGTCCGTGCCGACAATGTCGTTGTCGATGGTTTTGGGTACCCCGATACAGTTCACGCCCGCTTCGACAAGCGGTTTGGCGCAGCTCATCGTGCCGTCGCCGCCGATGACGATCAGCGCATCGAGTTTGTGTTCTTCGACGGTGGCGAGGCATTGGTCCACCGCGTTGATGAACACCGGATTTCCGTCATCGTCCTCACCGGTGTAGTACTTCTGGGGGTTGGCCTTGTTGTTGGTGCCGAGAATCGTTCCGCCGCGGGCGAGGATGCCGGAGACGTCGGCGAAGTCAAGCGTCCGGGTTCGGTTTTCGATCAGCCCCTCGAAGCCGTCCTGAATGCCGATGACCTCGATCCCATGCTGATGAATCGCGGTTTTGGTGACCGCACGGATGACGGCATTCAAACCGGGACAATCGCCCCCGCCCGTGAGCATGCCGATGCGTTGGATGGATTTGGACATGGAACGAGATGATATCGCGCGATTCGATGGCGGTGTCATGGTCGCCGTCCCCCGGCGGCGCGATCAATCCCCTACTCACCCGACCGGGTTCCCCCGTACCATAGGGAGATGCCTGACCCGCACGTTGAAAGAGCGATTGCCGAGCTGCGCGACAACACGACCGCCGAAATGCGGTTCGAGGAGCACTTGCGCCCGATCCGGTACGTGATCACCCGGGACGGCCGACTGGCCATGCCCGCCATGCTCGCCATGGTCAAGTGCTTTGACACCGTTCTGTTTGTGCCGCAGTGTTGCGAACAGTCCACCGAAGTGCAGGTGACGCTTGAGCAATTTGAGGAAAGGGGGGAGGCCGGCGCGATCGCCGATCGCTGGCGGATCTACCACGGCGAGCCGGACGACCTTTACTGGGCGACGGCGTCGGTCGACTGCGTACGGTGTGACGGCGTCGTCGTGGACGGCGAGGCGATCGACCTCAGCAATCCGCTCGCGGAGCATGAGGCCCGCATCTGCAAGCACATGAACGACGACCACCCGAATGACTTGCGGCTTTTGTGTAAACACTTCGGCGGAACCGAGATCGAGCAGCCGCGCCTGGTCGGCGTGGATCCGCGCGGCATCGATGTTCGCGCCCGGTTCGATGTCTACCGTGTCCCGTCGGAAGAGATCATGGATTCTCCTGAACGTGCCCGCGAGGTGCTGACGGCGATGTCGCTTGCGGCCCGGAAGCGTGAAAACGGGGAGGATGCATGAGCCGCGACCCGAGCGAACAGCGCATCGTCATCACGCGCCCGCTGCCGGGCCATCCGGTGCCGAAACTGCGCGCCCGGGGCTTCGAGAACATCTGGATCAATCCGGTCGACGAGCGGCTTCCGCGGGACGATTTGCTCACCGCCGTTCGCGGCGCGCACGCGGTGATCGCGACCCCGGCCGACACGGAGATCAACGCGGAGTTCTTCGACGCCGCGGGGGAAGAGCTCAAGGTCGTCAGCAACTACGCGGTCGGTGTGGACAACGTTGATCTGGAGGAAGCCGGCCGTCGAAATGTCATCATCGCGCACACGCCGCACGCGGTCACGGAGCCGACGGCGGACATTGCCTGGCTGTTGATTCTCGCCGCCGCACGGCGCGCCCAGGAGGGCCAGTCGCTCGTGCGCAGCGGCCGCTGGAAGGGCGTCGGACCGAACGAACTGCTCGGTCAGCGATTGACCGGCAAGACGCTGTTCATCGTCGGGGCCGGTCGCATCGGCTACGCCACCGCAAAGCGATCGCTGGGTTGGGAGATGAACGTCCTCTATCACGCGCGCACACAGCACGAGGAGTTTGAGCGGCCGCCGCTCAACGCGAGGCGCGCCGGACTCGATGAGGGTTTGCGTGAAGCGGATGTCGTGAGCATTCACACGCCGCTGACGAAGGAAACGCGGTACCTGATCGGCGCGAAGGAGCTGGCGATCATGAAGCCGAACGCCATTCTCGTGAACACGGCCCGCGGGCCGGTCGTCGAAGAGCGCTCGCTCGTGGAGGCGCTTCGGCGCAAGAGGATTTTTGCGGCCGGACTGGATGTCTTCGAAAATGAGCCGCGGCTCGCGGATGGTCTGGTGGAGTTGCAGAACACGTTTCTCCTGCCGCATCTCGGCAGCGCGACGGTGGAGGACCGGGAGTGGATGACGGAACTGGCGGTTGAGAACGCCGCCGCCGCGCTGCGGGGTGATGAACCGCCGCATGTTTTTCCGCCGGAATGAGCACGGCGAGCATTGAATTTTCCCACCAATGCGGGAGCCGCCATCAAGGACTCATCCGACATCGCGTTTTCGAGCCGGCCCTGCCCGATGGTGGAGTTGCGGCACGAGTTGCCCGACGGCTCGCACCACATCGACTGGTTGCTGGCCCGCGACCCCGACGGCCGGGAACCGCTGGTCTCGTTTCGTCTGGAGCGGCCCCTCCTCGAGCTTTGGGAGGCGTGTGGGGTCGGGAAAATGGTGAATGCTCAACGGATTCAGGACCACCGGCCGAAGTATCTAAAGTACGAAGGCCCGATTTCTCGCAATCGGGGACATGTCCGACGCGTCTCATCGGGTACAGTTGAACGGGTGAAGGCGGACGATCATCCTTGTGGGGTGGTCCTGCGACTGACGTGGCGATGGTCCGGCGGCGAACCGTGCCACCCCGTTCGGGTGCACCTTCGGCCGGAGACGCACGATCAGTGGCTGATCGAGCGACTGGAGTCCGCCTGAAGCAGCAGCCGCATCGCTTCGGTGCGGTAGAAGCAATGGGAGCGACGTCCGCGTCGATTCCACCCGCGTGGCACCGACTCTGCTGGGAGGA
Organism: Phycisphaerales bacterium; assembly: GCA_007127615.1. Taxonomy (GTDB): domain Bacteria; phylum Planctomycetota; class Phycisphaerae; order Phycisphaerales; family SM1A02; genus SKZB01. Next base: position 4,442 of record SKZB01000333.1, read on the forward strand.
CAGTATGAACATTGAATACGGTTCACGACCTGAGGACGGAAACTCATCCGATCGGCTCGCCAGGTCAAGGTCGACGGTCCGGTCCGGTGAGACCGAGCCGCTCCCCATCGCCGAACCGATGGGGCCGCTCAATAAATCGAAGAAAATCACCGCCTTCGGCAAGAGCAAGACGCACGAAGAACGGTGGAGCCGCACGCCCAACACGACCGGGCAGGGCGCGATCCACGTCAAGACCTTCCACGGCAAACTGACCGACGACTCGATCAGCTACATGGATCAATGCATCAACGAATGGCTCGATGCCCATCCGGAGTACGAGGTCAAGTTCGTCACCTCCACCGTGGGCACGTTGACCGGCAAGACCAAGGAGCCGCATCTCATCTGTCAGGTGTGGGTCTGAGTCGAATCTGCGAAAAGAGGCAAGGCACGGGATCGATGCGCGCGGCCGGTCCACGCCGCGAAAGGACCGGTTTTCCACTTCACTTCTTCGTGCCGTCGATCGTCGTTCATTCGCTCAATCCAGATACCGCTGCTTGATCGTGCGCCATTCCTCTGACTCCAGAATGTCCAGCATGGTGCGGTTGATCGGTTGGCGCAGATCCCCCTCCTGCAGCAGCGCGAAACCGTAGGGTTGGTATTCAAACTCCCGCGGCAGGACGCGCAGCGTTCCGGCGAACTCCCGGCCGATGGTGTACTGCATGATCGGAGCGTCGTAGACGACCGCTTCGACCGCGCCGTCCCGCAGCGCTTCGAGCGCCGCGGTGATGTTCGCGTAGCCGCGGGTCCGGATGAAGCGGCCTTCGAGAAACTGTTCGCTGGTGGTGTTGCTGACCGTGCCGACGCGCACGCCGGGCAGGTCTTCCGGCCCCTGTACGGCGTGTTCCAGCGAGGCAACGGTGAGGGCGGAGGTGATCGCCGCGGTGATACTCGAGATGACGATGATGGAGGTGAACATCCAGATGAGGGCGACCAGCCGCCCGCCGAGCGTCACGGGCGACTTGTCACCGTAGCCGACGGTGGTCATCGTGACGGCCGACCACCAGAAACCGGCGCCGATGCCTTCGGCGGCATTGCCGCCGAACTGATCGTGATTCCGCCGGCGTTCGAAGATCCAGACGAGCAGGCCGAAAACGAAGAGAATCAGCGCGAGCACGGCCAGCACGCGCCAGAAGTCGCCGGCGAAAATGCTGCGGACCGCGGCGAACCAGGCCGAGCCGGCCCGGTCCTCCACCGCAATGCCGAGGCCGACCTGAATGAACGGGTGGCTGAAGTCCACCCGCCGCTCGCGATCGGCGGTGATCGTCAGTGCGGCGGCGGCAACATCGAGCGAGCCGTCCTGCAATCCATCGAACATGGCTTCGATCGAATGCGATTCGAAACGATAGGTGTAGCCGCGATCCAGCGCGATTCGCCGCCAGAGGTCGATCGTGATGCCGCGCCATTCGCCCTGCTCATCCTGCATGGCGAACGGCGGAACTTCGCGCGTGGCGACGACGAGTTCGCGGGCCGGTTCGTCGGCTCCGGCGGTAGCCGTCCCCGGCGCGATCGCGCCGGCCGCGACGGGAAAGGGCCAGCCCGGCCCCAGGAGCGCGGTGAGCGTGATGAGCAGAACGGACAACGATGGAAACGATTGGTTGGTCCGGTGCATGTCGCAATCATCCTAAAAACGCGTCTTCAGAATTCGCCAATTGGCCGCACGGGTACGACTCCGCACGGAAGAATAAAATTGGTCCTGCCTCCGTGCCTCC
>SKZB01000274.1 GCA_007127615.1 Phycisphaerales bacterium
CTGTTGGGCGACAAGATCAGTTGCAAACGCATGGCCAGGAAGGCCAGGACGCCGATCTTCCCCGGCTCGGACGGCGCGATCGAGGAAATCGACGAGGCCGTCAAGGTCGCGCGCGAAATCGGGTTTCCCGTCATCGTGAAGGCCTCGGCGGGCGGCGGCGGCCGCGGCATGCGCATCGCCCACAACGAGGTCAATCTCCGCGCGGGAATTGAAGCGGCGAAGAAAGAAGCCGAAGCCGCCTTCGGCAACGGTGCGGTCTACATCGAGAAGTTTCTCGAACACGCGCGGCACGTCGAAGTGCAGGTTCTCGGCGACAAGCACGGCAACGCGATTCATCTTTACACCCGCGATTGCACGAGCCAGCGTCGTCATCAGAAACTCATTGAGGAGGGCCCCGCGCCGGGGGTCGATCTCAAGAAGATGGAGTCGGTGGCCAACTCCGCCGCGGAACTGATTCGGCGGGCTCAGTATGCCGGGGCGGCCACGGTTGAGTTTCTGATGGACGGGAAGCAGGACTTCTACATGCTCGAGGTCAACACGCGGGTGCAGGTCGAGCACCCCGTGACCGAGATGATCACCGGCGTCGATATCGTCAAGGAGATGATCCGGGTCGCCGCGGGAGAGGAACTCGGCTACAAGCAGAAGGAGATCGCGATCACCGGCCACGCGATCGAATGCCGCATCAATGCCGAAGATCCGGCCCGGAACTTCATGCCGCAGGCGGGGCGACTCGAAACGTACGCGGCGCCGGGCGGGCTCGGCGTGCGGATCGATTCACACGCTCGCCCCGGATATCGCATCCCGCCGAACTACGACTCGATGATCGGCAAGCTGATCGTCCACGGCCGCACCCGCGAGGAAGCGATCGCCCGCATGCGCGGGGCCCTGGATGAATTCCGCATCGGCCCGATCAAGACGACGATCCCGCTGCACCGGCGGATCATGGATCACGGCCCCTTCATCGAAGCGAGCTTTGATATCCACTACGTCGAACGTCTGCTCAAACAGGACGCCGCCGAGTCCGCCGCCGCCGGGGCATAGAAGTCTGATCCGGTGAGCGGCACGAAGCCAATGGCGAAGCCGGACCCCTGAGCCGCGCGGGAGCGGGGGGCGGGGGAGAGGAGGAGTAAGCAGCCGGGCCGAGCCCGCCGGTTCAGCGCATTTCAATCAGCGCACTTCAAGACGGGCGGTGCCGATGGTGAGATCACCGACGTTGAATCCGGTGAGGGTGACGCCCTGCGTGACCTGGAAGATGAGAAAAAGTTCGTGCCGGCCGCTGCTCGGAAGCATGGGGAGCTGCTCGACGTTGGGGATGAGCCGCGATGGGTCCAGGCGGATGGTCACGTTGCCGGCCCCCTGCATGTGCATGTAGCCGATCGGCGTGTACCGATTCCCGTTGGCGTCGACGAGCGCCATTCGGCCGTCGCGCGGCAGTTCCGAACGGATGGGGCCGAAGAGATCCGCCGGGGTTCCGCGACTGACATTCAGCCTGACGATGCGCGTGCCGGCCGGTTGGTGGATGCCGCGAATGCGAAGGTTGGGTGAGACCCGGTCACGGCTGCTCCCGAACTGAGCGTGCCCCTCGGTCAGGTACCGATCAACCTCGCTCATTGAGCCGGGCAGCCGGTTCACGCTGACGGTGACCGGTCGAATGTCGTTGGTGACCGAAAGAGATTGCTGGATCGACTGGCCCGCCCCCGGCGTGACGGCAGCCGCGTTGCCGGCATCGCGCGTTGGCGCGGACGCGAGTCCTCTCTCAGCGTCGGGACTCGGCAGGGCGAAACGGGTGCCGCGAATCTGGATATGCCGGCCGGTATGGCCCGGGGGCACTTCGAACTCGAAGATCGCCCGCGCCGATTCCTGCCCCGGCACACTGGTGACGTAGTGGAACGGGTCATCGAAGCCGAATCGTCCGAAGTCGGATGAATCACTGGAGACCTGCTGGCTCCAGTGCGAGGGATGCAGAACTTCGGGGGCGTTGGTGCTGTTGCGCGGCTGCGGGTAGCAGATCAATCGCACCTGGGACGGAGACAACGTCAACATCTCACCCCAGTCTCGCGCCAGCGTATCGAAGCGCACTTCCACGAAGTGACGATTGGTGTCTTCGTCGATGAGAAACTGACGGACTTCAGCGGCATCGGGGACCAGGGAAAACATGCCCTTGCCTTCGTCGAAAGAATCGCGCAGCAGACTCGCCTGCTTGTACAGATTGGGGTTGATCTGTTTGAGCGGCGTGCCGCTGAAGGTCGGATGCAGCGCACCCACACTGACGTACTCAAAGAACCCGTTGGCCATGCGGTCAACCGGGACCCAGAGTTGCGGGCCGACCGGCTCAATGCGCCCGGTCCGGAAGTCCCGGCCGAATCCCTGGTATTCAAAGACCTTCGGATGCGCCTGAACGTGTCCCGCGCCGATCATGAAGATGCCCATGGTCAGAATGCCCGAGCCGATGCCGAGTACGAACCCGAAGGTCAGGTTCGCCCATTCGGGCATCCGGATATTGGTGTGGATCAGCCGGTCAAGCGGCAGCCGGAGCGCGAGCAGCGACCCCAGAAACAGGGCGATGAGCCCCATCCCCCACGCGTAATTGTCGAACGTGTTGCCGCGCAGAAGAAAACCCGCCACCAGGGGTTCCCAGAATGCGAAGGCGATCGTCCCCGCCACGATGACGCAGAGCAGATGGAGCAGCGAACTGAGCAGTCCCTGGTTGGCCCACCAGTAGGCGATGAGCAGGACGGACAGAATCAGAACGAGGTTGAGTAAGTAGGTCATGGTGAATCTCGCCGGTCAATCAGAAACGACGCGCGGGACGCGGTGCGTTCAGGAGGGAGCGGGGGTCGGGGTTCCGCTGGCGGCGGGTTTCTTCTTGCCCCCGCCGGGCGAAAGGACCCGCATGATTTCTTCGAGCGTCGTTTCGCCGTTCAGCACCTTGCTGAGGGCCGCTTCCTGCAGGTAGATCATCTTGTTGCGGCGGGCATGGGCTCGCGCGCCTTTGAGGTCCTTGTTGATCAACAGCTTGCGGGCCTCGCTATCGAGGAAGAACACTTCGTAGACCGCGAGCTGGCCCAGATATCCCGTCCCCTTGCAGACGGGACAGACTTCGACTTTGTTCTTGACCTGGACCTGTCCGGTCGCGCGGAAGAGCTGTTGGGCACGCTCCGCCGGAAGATTCAGCTTCTTGATCTGTTCGGCCGAGGGGGTGAACGGCTGGCGGCAGTTGGGGCAGAGACTGCGGAGCAGTCGCTGATTGATGACGGCGCGCAACGGCTTGATCGCCTGTTTGATGTCACCCACCTGGCTGACCCAGTGTTGGATCTGCTCTTCGATCGTGTTGGCGCGAATCGGCACGTAGATCAGCGGACCGTCCATTCCGGGTTCCGAGGCGATGCGAGCGGTCTGGGCATCCTCAAGATGAGACAGCATCACCACGTCGGGATCGCGGCGGAGTATGGACTGAAGATTGGTGGCGAAATCCGTCTCGGCGGCCGAGGTGTCGAACTCGGTGTGGTCCACCCCGTCGAGTTCGAAGAGCACCTCATTCTCGAGCGTCTTGATGTTCGAGGTGTAGGCGTCGTGTTTACTCAGCATGCTGTAGCCGGTTGTCGTCAGCCCGTGTCCGCTCGGCGCGCCGAGCAGCACGATGCCGTGCCGGTCGGACGGGTCGTAGAGCGTCTCCAGCGTCTCCATCTGCGATGGCAACAGGCCGAGACCGTCGTACGGCTTCTGGATCTGGCTGCGGCGATCGAAGTCCATGCGGACCATCTGGCCGCTGGATGAACCGGCCGTGATGAGGGTGACATCCTTCGATTCCCCTTCGATGGCCAGCTTGAACTCTCCGGCCTGCTGGCGACGCCGATCTTCCACGTCGAGGCCGGCAATATCCTTGAGGTAGTCGATGACCTGCACGCCCGATTCGACCGGAATCGGATCACGCTTGGTGCGCACGCCGTCGATGGTCTGTACGATCACCGTGCCGCCGGACTTGGCGGCGATCTCGAGGCGACTGGCGCGGCTGTCGACCGCCGGTGCGATGATTTCCTCCGCCTGGGTGTGAACCGCCTGAAGCGGGCTGTCTTTCTGCGGCGCGCTTCGCGGCTGTCCTTTCGAGTCGGTGAAGTGAATCAACGCGGCTCTGGAAGCTCGTTTCTTCTGGCGTGAGCTGAGCGCTTCGGCCAGGGCCTGGCTGCTCAGATAGTAACGCTTCGATGCCGGGACGCGCTCGTTGCGATGCTTCCAGTAGGCCAGCGTCGGCGCGGCGAGAATCAGAAGGCCGAGCGGATAGGTGATCCAGAAGATGTGCACCGTCCCGGGAATGAGCAGCATGACCACCAGTGCGACACCGGCGCCCCCGAACTGCAAACCGTTCCACATCGGCGCGTTCAGGTGAAAATATCGCGCGTCCTTGTCCAGCTTCGTCGCCGCCAGCCAGGCCCACCCGACGAAAGGCAACAGAATCAGGATGGCTTTCCACCATCCCAGCGTAATGTTCGTGACGGCGTTCTGAGCAAGTATTTCGATCATCAGCTTTGCGACGCTCCCGCGCAGTAAACTCAAATTTCAAGCCCGACCGGGCTCCCGCTCAGGAGATGCCCTTCAGCCGCATCCGCAGCTCTTCGGGTTTCGGCGTCGCGTCCAGTGCGACCTTGTGGTGAATGTATTCCGACTCCACAAGTTGCACAAGCGAACTGGTGAAGTCGATCATGCCTTCCTCGTGGCTCTTTTTGATGACTTCAAGAAGTTCACCCTCGCGCGCTTCCAGGATGTACTTCTGGACAATCGGCGTGTTCAGCAGAATCTCGATCGCCGGAATGCGGCCGATGTCTTCGTGCAGTGTCGGCAGCAGCTTCTGGTAGACGATCGCGCGCAGGTTGTAGGCGAGCAGCTTGCGGATCTGATCTCGCTCCGATTCGGGGAAGAGGTCGTAGATGCGGCCGAAGGTCTGCCACGCGGAGGAAGCGTGAATCGTGCCGAAGACCAGGTGGCCGGTCTCCGCGGCGCGAATCGCCGCTTCAAACGTCTCGTGATCGCGCATTTCGCCGATCAGGACCACGTCCGGGTTTTCCCGCACCAGCGCCCGCAGCGCTTCGTTGAAGGTCTTGCAGTCGATGCCGACTTCGCGCTGATTGATCGTCGCCTTGGCATCCTTGAAGATGTATTCGATCGGATCTTCGATGGTGACGATGTGAACGCGTTTGCGTTCATTGACGTACTGCAGCATCGATGCAATCGACGTGGACTTGCCCGAGCCGGTCACCCCCGAAAAGAGAATCAGTCCCTGTGAACTCATCGCCACATCACCGAGGATCTGCGGAAGATACAGTCCCTCGAAGGGCAGAATGTTGGAGGTGATCAGTCGCGCCGCCAGCGACGGCTTGCCGCGGGCCATGAACAGGTTCACCCGGAAACGGTGATCATCGTCATAGTCATACGCGAAGTCGATCTGGCCGTGACCCTTGAAGTGGTTGTACTGCGTGTCGTCGAGCACATCGCGCGCGATCTGAAACATCAAATCCGGCGTGCATATGTCGGTCTCGAGACTCTTCAGCGAACCGCGCAAACGAACGCGGGGCGGAAGATCGACCTTCACGATGAGGTCCGACCCTTCGTAACGGATCGTTGCCGCGAGATACTTTTTCAGCGTCTCCAAACCCTCGCCGGGGTTGGTGCCACCATCGTGGTGAACCGGCGGGGGGGCCAGATCCGGGGCATCGGGGGTCGATTCGGTGCTGAGCGGTGTCATGTGAGAATGGGCTCCGCGGGTGAAGAGTTGGACTGAGCGGTGAAATCGCTGAACCGGACAACGGGGACTCAGCCGGTCCGGACCGAGGAACCATTCGCGGCGCGGGCTGAGCGGTTCCACGGGAGCGGACGGACATGCCGCCGTCGCGGCCGGTTCAGAACCTGTAAGCTTAGCACCCCGGTGCTCGAAAAGGAATTCGACGCTCCGGAGTGGCGGGGACTTTCCCGGCCGCCGGCCCGGAGTTGACAGTCACGCACCCGGGCCGCGATAATCGATCAATGGAGCACAAGACCATCCACGAAGGCGTGACCTTTGACGACGTTCTGCTGATTCCCCAGCGGAGTGAGATCACCCCCGATCTGACCGATACGTCGACCCGCCTGACCCGCAATATCCGCCTGAACATCCCCCTCCTCTCCGCCCCGATGGACACCGTCAC
>SKZB01000394.1 GCA_007127615.1 Phycisphaerales bacterium
ACCGGGATGTTGTTTCCGACCAGGTCCCAGTTGCCTTCCCGGGTGTAGAACTTCACCGAGAAACCGCGCACGTCGCGGGGGGTGTCGATCGAGCCCGAGCCGCCCACCACGGTGGAGAGCCGGGTGAAGACCGGGGTGATGGCCCCCACTTCACTCAGGATTCGGGCGGTGGTGTACTGCTTGAGCGACGCGGTGAGCTCGAAGAATCCGTGCGCGCCGGTCCCGCGGGCGTGAACGATGCGTTCGGGAATCCGCTCGTGATCGAAATGGGTGATCTTCTCCCGGAGAATAAAGTCCTCAAGGAGTGCGGGGCCGCGCGGGCTGGCCCTGAGGGAGTTCTGATTGTCAGAAATCGCGACGCCCTGATTCGTCGTCAGCTCCGCGTGTTCTCCATCCACGGTCTGATGCAACTCGCCCCCCGCCGGCCGCGCGTCTTCGCGACCCGTGCCGATGTGCTCATTGCTTCGTCCGGTATCGTTCTTTCTCTTCTTTCGAGGCATACTCGATCTCCTGGTTGGGTCCTGCGGGCCGGGCGCGTGCATCCCCTCTCAACGCAAAAAAAAAGCCGACGTGGTTCGTCACCCCGGGAGGGTGAAAAACCACGTCGGCTTACTCTTCAACGGACGCTCCGGCCCCGGCCGGCCCGTCCCTCGCGAAGTCTTCCGACCGTCGAGTCGATGTCTTTCGGAACCGGCACCGATACCGTTCCGGTAGACGCATTATAGCCGAGTCGCCATAGGCGAGATCAATCAGGCCCGGAGCGCTGTCGCGGTGGCGGCCGCCATGGAGGAGAGCGGCGGAAACGCCGTGGTCCGCTACTCCGGAGACAACTTGGCTCGCCACGCGCCGGCACTCTGATCGTAACCGGCGTCCGGGTCGGCCATCCGCCGCGTGCGGTTCACTTTGACGGCGAAAAGGTACACTATCGCCGGACGTTCGCCGCACGCATGAGCTTCTAGAAAGCGAAGGAGAATCAGCATGGCCGTCAACCCCGTTCCCGATGGATATCACAGTCTCACGCCGCATCTCGTCATCGACGGCGCGGCCAGGGCGATCGAGTTCTACAAAAACGCCTTCGGCGCGGTCGAGCTGTTCCGCATGGAATCACCCGGCGGCGGAATCGCCCACGCGGAGATCAGGATCGGCGATTCGCCCGTGATGCTCGCCGATGATTCTCCCGATCAGGGCGGCCGCGACCCGAAGGCGCTCGGTGGCACGCCGGTGTCGCTGATGATCTACGTCGACGATTGCGATGCGGTTTTCCGGAAGGCCGTGACCGCCGGCGCGGCGGTTCGCGAAGAGCTTGCCGATCAGTTCTGGGGCGACCGCATGGGCAGGATCGAAGATCCCTTCGGTCACGTCTGGTCGATCGCAACGCACACGGAAGACCTTCCTCCGGAAGAGACCGAACGCCGCGCGGAGGTATGGAAGCAGCAGCAGGCCGCCAGCGCGTAGTGGTTGAACGTGACTCGCGGCCCACGCCGGCGCCGCGATCGTCCACGAGCGGGAGGCGCGACGATCGCTTGAGAGTCCGTGGATGCCCGAAGCGGCCATCGGCGGTGCGGCGACCGGCAACGGGAGGGAATTGTTGTGGCGGGGGGACGCGAAGAGCGATTCAAGGGCGATGGTCATGATTCGTGGCGCATTTAAATGGGAGCTGTCCCTCTTTAATGGGTCCGTCCTCGGAGCCGGTGATGCGTACGGCGCGCGCATTCATCGGCGGCTCCCGACGATGACACGCAAACGAGATTCACCCGAACCGATCATCACGAGTCGGCGTGAGGTCAGGACGCAGGACACGGACCAATCACGACGCTTCCCTTCCGCTGCCGGCGGAATCGGCAACGGCAGAATCAAGGCCGCCGAGGCGAAGCGGACGGCGGTCCTGCACGCCGTGCGCTCCGGCGCGGTAGATTGCTGTCGTGTTCTCACGCTTCCTTCGCCTCTTGCGCAAAACCTCAGGAAACCGGAGCGCGGCTGCAAGCACGCCTCCGGTCGAACTGCCGTCACTCTCCCGCGGGTCGATTGCGCACCTGCTGGTGACCGATGAGGGCCTGCCGCATGTGGACTGGCAGATGGCGGAGGCGTGGATCAAACAGCAGGCCGAAAGCGAGCGCGCGGAGATGAGCGCGGCCGAACTTCACCGCGCGATCGCGGCGGCGTGGCTCGATGAACTGCGCGATGCGCTGCCGACCGACTCCCGGCGGTGGCGAACGGCGCAGGTCGAAGGGGTTGCGCCGCTGGAGGGGCGTGTCGGGCCGCGGACCGCCGCGACGGCCGATCGAGCACTGCGCGTGATCGGCGAGGCGCTCCGGGAGATCCGCGGTGATCCCGGCGGGAACCCCATCCCGCCGATCGGCATCGTCGCTCTCACCACGCATGAAGAGTACTACTCGTTCATCGCGCGGTTCTATGACGATGAAGGTGAGTACGCGACATCCGGCGGCATGTACATCCGGTCGACGGCCGAAGAGTTTCCCGTCCTCGCGATCGCCGCCCAGGCGGACTTTGCCCTCGAGCAGACCGTCGCCCACGAACTGACCCATCACACTCTCACGCCGGACGGGCCGGGACAGGGATACCTGCCGATGTGGGCCGAGGAAGGTCTCGCCCAGATGATGGAGGAGCACGTCACCCGCATCTCGCACTTCCACTTCGACCAGGAAATCCTAGAGCGGCACCGCGATCTCTGGCCGGAGATCGGTCTGGATCGCTTCGCCACGGGCGAATCGTTCCACTCACCCGAAGGGGAGGCGCAGGAACTCTCCTACAACCTCGCCGAAGCGCTGACGCGATCGCTCGCCTCGACCCGCCGCAAGGACTTCTTCGCCTTCCTGCGCGCCTGCCGGAACGAAGGGCAGGATCATGATCTGGCCGCGCGGGAACATCTTGGGGGGACGGTTCAGCAGGTTGCGGAGAGGATGTATGAAAGGGCGAAGTGACGGAAGGATTGAGATTGACCGCCGGGGACGTGACGGGCGCGGAGGCGGCATTCGCGATTGGAAGGGTGAGGCGCGACGCCAACCCGCGTACTTCACTTGAATGAAGGAGCTCGCCCCATCCCAAATCTTCCTCCGAGTACTCCCGGGTACTGCCGCGCTCTCCGCGGTGAACTTCCCCGATCGAGACAGGAAGGCACGGGGGAAGGTGACGGAGGGCCCACCAGGTTACATCGGCTTGTCGTCGACCGTCTTGTCGTAGACTTCGAGCAGTTTGGCTTTGTCGAAGATCATTTCCTGACGGGTCAGGCCGGTGATGGCATAGTGCGGCGTGAGCTCGATCGCATCGACCGGGCACGCTTCCTCGCACATGCCGCAGAAAATGCAGCGCAGCTCATCGATGTCGAACTGTTTGGGGTACTTCTCGCGGTCATCCCAGGGGGATTCCTCCGCGACGATGTGAATGCAGTTGGCCGGGCAGGCGGTCGCGCACATGAAGCAGGCGACACAACGGACCCGGCCGTCTTCATCGCGGTTGAGCCGGTGCACGCCGCGGAAGTTGCCGCGGTGCAGGCCGCCTTCGAGGACGGGGCGCTGCTCACGCCGTTCTTCGGGGTACTGAACGCCGTAGATGTTGTTCTGGTTCTTGCCGTCGCGGCCGACGTTCTGAAACACGTGCCGGAAGGTCGTGCCGAGGCCCTTGATGATGGCGGGCAGGAAGACCGACTCGGTGCGGTTCATGCGTTTGGGAGTGACGTCGATGATGTCGGAATCGGCAATGGGCATGGATTCGGTCTCGGTCAGGGTTCGGCGGGCAGAGTCGGGGAAGGGCAGAGCCGGCCGGATGAAATGAATGAACCGGATGATAACGGCGTGAGCCGATCGGCTCTACCGCCCCGCCCGCGGGCCCGTCATGATGCGGTTGCGTCCCGATCGGTCACCCATTAGAGTATAGACCAACATTGAGAATCTTTTCACAAGGTTATTCGTTTCGGATTTTGTCAGGAGGTTGTGATCGCCGAGACAAGGCGGGAGGATACGCCCCCGCATGAGATTGCATGATCATGCATGAGATGGCATGAGACGCGAAAAGGCCGGATAAGCCATTGGATCGTCGCGGACGTTTGAGCGTTGGACCGGCGAAGGCGGTGCATCATGAGAAACCCATCTCCCCCGCCGGAACGACCCCGGTCCAGGGCGGGAAGCCCGCCGCGGAAAAACTCCTCGAGCTCCCTCTGGCGGCTCAGCGGAATGGGCTTCCAGCTCGCCTCGGAGGTTATCGCAGGGGCTTTCATCGGCTGGTTGCTGGACAAGTGGCTCGATACTTCGCCGGTTTTTCTCCTCATCGGAAGCATTCTCGGCATCTCGATCGGCATGATCAGCTTCATTCGGCAGGCCCTGCGAACCTCACCGCCTCCAAGTCGACGCCGCCCGCCGGATCACTCCTGATAATTCGCTTTCAGATTGACGCTCGATTCAAATCCTGAACTCCAGTTGCCCCTGAACTCTTCACCCTCCCCCGCTCTTCGTGATATTGACTGCACCGACCAATCTGACTTCTGATCGGGCGACCCCGCCGGCCACGGAGAAGATCGGCCGCGCGACGTTGCCGACGGCTCCGCTCATGTTGATCGCCCTGGTCTCCTGCGCGGCGGCGGCGGTGGTGTGGACGGCGGGAGCCGTCCTGCTCGGTCGGCCCGCGGCGGTGATCCTGAGCGGGTTGTACGCATCGGGGGTGGTGGCGGTCAGCGCGGCGATCTCGCTGGTGGTGATTCGGCCGTGGAAACCGCGCTCGTTGATGACGCTTCCGTTCGTGTGGATGGGCGGTTCGCTGCTGCGGGTGGTGGGCGTGCTGGGACTGAGCATCCTGTTATACTTCTCGCTTCCGCTCGAGCCGGGGCCGTTTTTGATCGCGGTGGTGCTGGCGTATCTCGCCACGCTGCTCGGTGAAACCTGGATGTACGTTCGATCGATCCGGCTGATTCCCGCGACGGGAAGCGCGGCCGGGCACGACCTCGCTTCTTCTGGAGTCACGCGCTGATGTTTCTTCTTGCGGCCGGCCTGGACCCGATGGCGCACGCCAAGGATGTCAACCTCATCGGAGGCGACAAGCCGATGTTTTTCGGCGAAGGTTGGACCCTCTTCGGTTCCCCGTTGCTCACGATGCACATGCTCACGATGGTGCTCGTGGCGTTCCTCGTGATCTGGTTCCTCAAGCAGGCCGCGAAGGGCATTCAGACCGGCCCCGAATCGGAAGGCGATGAGCGTTACATCGCCAGGAACCGAATCGGTCAGTTCGTCGAGGTCATCGTTCTCTTTCTGCGGGACAAGACGATTCGGCCGCTGCTCGGCGAGGACACGGAGAAATATCTCCCCTACCTGCTGACGCTGTTTTTCTTCATTCTGTTTGCGAACGTGCTCGGCCTCGTGCCGCTGCTGGACCTCTGGCACCTGATCGGGTTGAGCTGGGGTGATCCCAAGTTCGCGATCGTCGGCGGCACGATCACGGCGAACCTCGCGACCACGGCCGGGCTGGCGGTCATCGCATTCATCATCATTCAGGCCCACGGCATCAAGGCGCTGGGCTTCGGCGGCTGGGCGCATCACTTTCTCGGCGGCGCGCCGGTCTGGCTCGCGCCGATCATGCTGCCGGTCGAACTGGTGGGCATGATCATCAAGCCCGCGGCGCTCGCCATTCGCCTGTTCGCCAACATGCTCGCCGGCGCCACGCTGATCGGCACGCTGATGCTGTTCGGAATGATGGCGGCGGAAGGCGCGAATCTGCTGGTCGCCTTCGGCGTGACGATTCCGTCGATCGCGTTCGCGCTGTTCGTCATGGTCCTCAAGCTGTTCGTCTCGCTGCTGCAGGCGTTTATCTTCCTGTTCCTCGTCTCGGTGTTCCTGAGCCAGTTGTCCCACCACCACGAGGACGATCACGAGCACGAGCACCACGAGCCGGATCACACCGGTGATCTGGCGGCGGAGTCGGTGCCGGGCAAATCGGAGGCCATTCCGGTCTGAACCGGTTTTCAACGTACGTACGACGGGTCGGTGCTCGTGGGATGCCGGCCGGTCATGTCCCGAACTGGATTAGTTACGCATTACGAACCCGACGCCACCCACAGCGTCACAACTCGGAGAGTCAGTCAAGCAATGAAGAACTTCAAGAGCATCGTTTCAATGATGGCGCTGGCCTTCATCGCCATGAGCGTCTTTGGCC
>SKZB01000245.1 GCA_007127615.1 Phycisphaerales bacterium
ATCCGCCCCGTGATGCCGGGTCATCGGGTCATCGGGTCATCGGGTCATCGGGTCATCGGGTCATCGGATCATCGGATCATCGGATCAGCACCCCGTTTCGGTTGAAGGAGGCCGCTCATGGCTCTGAAGCGCCGTTCGTTCCCCCGGGGCCGACGTGTTCCTTACGATCAAATCCGGGCCGAGCTGCGGGACGGAGATATTCTGCTCTGCGCCGGCCGCGGCGTCTTCTCGACCATGATTCAGAAGGCGACCCGCAGCGTCTGGAGTCACGTCGGATTCATTCAACGGCTCGACCACGTGGATCGCCTCATGCTGTTGGAGAGTGTCGAGCCGATCGGCGTGCGCACGGTGCCCCTGGCGAAATATCTCACTGACTACGACGCACGCGGTAACGCGTACCCCGGCGGGATGGTCGTCATTCGGCACCGGGACTTTGAATCGCACGCCACACCGGCAAAACTGCGGCGCCTGACTCAATACGCGGTCGATCAGTTCGGTTACCCGTACGACCGGAGTCAGATCGCGCGCATGGCCGCCCGGATTCTCGCATCCGTCATCAGCTTCAATCGGCGTGAACACGAACGGATCGAGGCCAACAACGCCTTCATCTGCTCGGAGTATGTCGCGCGATGTTATGAACACATCAAGCTGAAGGTGAAATGGAACCGCAAGGGATTCATCGCGCCGGCCGATTTTGCGTGCGATTCGAAATTTGATCTCGTCGGCATTCTCAAACGGCCGGGACGCGGGTGAAAGGCCTCCCCCGCTCCGCTGAGTTTGGGCCGGTGCAATTTTTCCCGCGGAACGCGCCCCGTCAACCGTTGCGCTTGCGCTCGGTTTCACGTTTCAGCATTTTGCGTTCGCGGCCGGTCAGACTCTGCATGCCGGATGCGGCGATCTTGGCGAGAATGCGATCGATCTCCTGCGCGGCTTCCATTTCCTGTTGCCGCTGCTTTTCCTCGCGCCGCAATTCCCGCTCGCTGAACTGCGGTTCCCGCTCGGATCCGGTTGCCAGACTCAGCGCATAGTCGTCACTTTCAAAGCCCAGCATTTCTTCGGTGAACGCGAGCTGTCGATGCGTTTGCCAACACGTGAATCCACCGAAGACCGCGATGAGCACCAGCATGACCCCGCCGCCGGTACCGCTGAGGGACATGACCAGTCCGATGATGCCGAGCAGGATCGCGCCGACGAAACCGGTGCGCACCGCAAACCGCATCGAGGCGACGTAGCCGTAACGACGCCAGAGCACCGCCTGGACGATGCGCCCGCCATCGAGAGGAAAGATCGGCAGCAGGTTGAACAGCAGCAGGAGCAGACTGATCGCGTTGATCAGATAGAGGATGATGAGCGGCCAGTTGGTGAGGACCGCCCCCTGGGCGTAGAGCGCATCAAAGAAGAGTGGATTCGGAATGGCCACCCCGAGCCACTGTCCGGTCGCCAGTCCGAGCATCGGCGCGGCGGCGAGACAGATGGCGACGTTGACCAGCGGTCCGCCGACGGCCGTCGCCAGATGGGCTTTCCAGTGGTTCGGGGGCTGACAGTACGCCAGGCCGCCCAGCGGCCACATGAGAATCTCATTGGCCTCGCCCCCGCTCTTTCGGCATCCGATACAGTGGCCGAACTCGTGCAGCAGGACGATCCCGAACAGGATCCCCAGCATCGCGAACATGATCCAGAAGCTCGATGGCGCCGCCGCACCGGCCCCGGGACGGGCAAACGCAGCCCAGAGCAGCATGACGACGATGAAGATCAGGAAAACGATGTGAACGCGGACTTCGATGCCGGCGACGCGACCGAGCGACAGCGCCCAGCTCATGGGATTGTCGAAGCTCGGGCGGATGCCCTGCCAGTCCCCGCCCGGCCGGCCGGAGCCGCGCATCGGATCGTCGCCGAATTCATCATCACGATCGCGCCAGCTCATCGTGCAGCGATCCTCCGCGCGTGATTCCACATGAACAGAGCCGCCATCGACTTGCCATCCTGCAGGCGTCCGTCCGTCGCCATCGCCAGGGCCTCTTCGCGCCCGATGAGGTGGACCTCGATCTCCTCCCCCGGTTCCAGGCGCTGGCCGACCGAGGTCAGTTCTTCCGCCACGAACACGTGCATCAGCTCGTCCGCAAAACCGGGCGAGGTATAGAACGTTCCGAGCGGTTCGATGCGCGCGGCGGAATATCCGGTTTCCTCTTCCAGTTCACGTTGGGCGGCGTCCCGCGGATCCTCACCGGGTTCGAGCTTCCCGGCCGGAAACTCCCAGAGCGTCCGGTCCGGTGCGATGCGGTAGTTCCGGATCAGGATCAGCTCCTGCTCATTGAGGACGGGCACAATCAGCACCGCACCGGGGTGTCGAACGATCTCACGGATGATCTCCCGTCCCTGCTCATCACGGTATCGACGCACCTCGACGGTGAAAAGCCGGCCCTGATGAGGGGTTTCGATATCGCAATCTCGGCTCATCGCTAGAATGATAGGACATTTATGCCGCGAGCGACGCACGAGACATCCTCTGATCTGGATCCCGCGGACCCCATCATCCGTCTGGTCGATCTATGGAAGTCCTTCGGGTCGGTTCAGGTTCTCAAAGGCATTTCGATCGACTTTCCCCGCGGTCAGTCGACGGTGGTGCTCGGGCCGAGTGGTTGCGGCAAAAGCGTGATGCTCAAGCACATCCCGGGACTGCTTCGGCCGGACCGGGGTGAAGTCTGGTTTGGCGGCCAGACCATTCACGGGCGGCGCGAGAACCAGCTCGGATCGATACGGCGGGAGATCGGCTTCCTGTTTCAGCAGAGCGCCCTCTTCGACTCCATGAACGTCGAGCGCAATGTGAGCTTTCCGCTCATCGAACACACCCGATTGGGTCGGCCGGAAATCCGCGATCGCGTCGAAGAAGTTCTCGAGCAGGTCGGGCTCTCCCAGGTCATGCAGAAGATGCCCTCGGAACTTTCCGGCGGGCAGAGAAAGCGGGTCGCCCTCGCCCGCGCGATCGTGCTCAGGCCGAAGGTCATTCTGTACGATGAGCCGACCACCGGACTGGATCCGATCCGGGCGGACAGCATTAATGAACTGATCATCAAGTTGCAGACGGAATTGAACGTCACCAGTATTGTCGTGACCCATGATCTGACCAGTGCGTTCAAGGTGGCCGACCGGATGGTCATGCTCCATGAAGGCAGAATCGTCACCCAGGGTCTTCCCGAAGCGCTTCGGCAGAGTGAAGATTCCTACGTTCAGCAGTTTCTTGAAGGCCGATCGGATGAGTCGGACCTCCTCCCGGTGGCCGGGCCGGCGGGCGTTTCGAACGATACGGAGAGGCGTGCTGAGCGCAAACCCCGAGCTTCGCGGAAGGACGGCTGACCCATGCCCGATTTTGCCCGAAACTTTGTCATCGGCCTCGTCTCGATCGTTGCGCTGCTGGGGTTTGCGGTGCTTCTGATCTTCTTCGGCGAACTGGACGTGATTCGCTCGGATCGTTACGACGTCGAAGTGCGCATGAACATTGCCGGCGGGCTCCGGCCGAGCAGCGTGGTGGAGCTCAACGGCGTGAGCATCGGCCGCGTAGAGAAGATCAAGCTCGTTGAAGAAGATCCCGTTCATCCGGTCCGGGTCTCCCTGCAGATCAATCATCCCCACCGAATCCCGAAGAATGTCCGCGCCAGCGTCGAACAATCCCTGCTGGCGGGAACGGCGATGCTGCAACTGGTCTCTCAGCCGCTGCCGGAAGGGGAGACTGAACTGGCGTACCTGCCGGCGGACGGAACGGGGCAGATCGAGGCCTTTGAGCAATCGCTCATCGAAAGGATCACGGGGGAACTCGACCAACGCACCGCCCCGCTGCTGGATGCATTGGAGCGGTTCGATGAACTGAGCCGCACGTACACGGCACTGGGTGAGAATCTGAACGAACTGGTCTCACCGTTGACCGACGATGAGGACATGAATCTGCGCGCGACCATCGTCAAGCTGAACACCGTCCTGGATGAAGCCCGCGCTGCGCTGACGCTGGCTTCCGATTGGCTGGGGGATGACCAGATCCACCGCGATGTCCGCGAAGCCGTGGCCAATGCGGGAACGCTCATCGAACGGGCCACCGCCACCTTCGAGCGGTATTCCGAGCTGGCGGCCCATCTCGAGCTGAGCACCGACGAATTGCTCGAGCGGCTCGTGCCGGTGGCGGACGAAATGTCGGCCACGCTGACCGAGGTCCGGACGCTGGTGCACCGCGCGGGCGAGGGTGAGGGGACGATCGCGCAACTTCTGAATAACCCCGATCTTTACGAGTCGCTGACGGATGCGGCCGTCCGTCTGGAGCAGGCGCTGCTGGATGCCCGGCTGCTGATCCGGAAGATCAAGGCCGAGGGATTGCCGGTTCAGTTCTGAAAGAATCGGCCGGTCTCCCGCCGCACGGTAAGGTCCCGCCCGCCGTTTCGCGCGGGCACCGCGCGCGGCGAATCCCACAAAATCGACCGGATGGGTATACTCCGGCGGTGCGGAGGTTCCGTTTTCGACCGCATCTGACCCCATGGATTTTGAGGCCCGAACGAAAGGATTCTTCGATGGTGATCACACGGGTGACGGTTTGTAGTGTCATAGTCCTGGCCGCGATGCTTCTGAGCGGCTGCAATAACAGCATGAGAGAAGAAGTCGACCTGCTGACGCAGGAGAACGAAGATCTTCGCTCGCAACTGGCCGATCGGAACCAGGCGCTGGATGCCGCCACATCGACCGCGCGGGAGCGTGAGATGGAAGCCCGCCGACTGGCCCGTGAACTCGACGAAGCCCGCCGCCAGCGGGAAGAGCGGCCGGCCGCGACCCCCGGCGGCCGCACCGGATTTGAGGGTATCGCCGGTGTGACCGGTTCCGTCGCCGCGGGTGAGGTCACCGCCTCGGTCGAAAGCGATGTGCTCTTTGCCTCCGGCAGCGCGGATCTGCGTCAGGGCGCACGACAATCGCTGAATCAGGTCGCCCAGGTTCTCAATTCAAACTACGCCGGCCGTCCGATTCGCGTGGTCGGCCACACCGACTCCGACCCGATCCGGCGCAGCGGGTTCAAGAGCAACTATCACCTCGGCTTTGAACGCGGCTATGCCGTTCGCGAGTATCTCATCTCGCGCGGTGTGTCCGCCGAGCGCATTCACCTGGCGAGCTTCGGTCCTCACCGCCCCCGCGGAACGAAAGCGCAGAGCCGCCGCGTTGAGATCGTCGTGATGACCCAGTGATTACTTCCCGGGGGATCAATTGAATCAGCGCGAAAGATTGCCGCCGAACGCACTGCGTTCGGCGGTTTTACTTTGGCCGGTCTTCCGAAAAACGTGTGGGTTCATGGGCCGCGATCTCTGAAAACAGATCAGCAGGAAGAGGTTGACCACGAAGATGGGTTGGAGGGTCAAGCGACGAAGCGACGGAGCGACGGAGGGAGGCCTCAGGTCACAAATCCCCGACTCTCGGCTTGCCGATGAACTGCAAAGTGACGGAGCTGAAAGATGGCATCAAGCGTTTTCTGCTTTTGAATCCTTCGTGCTCTTCGTGCCCTTCGTGGTGAGAAATCGGCCGCGAACTCCGTGAACAGACCAACGGAAAAGATTGACCACGAAGAACACGAAGAGCACGAAGATGGGATGGAGGGGTGAAGCGACGGAGCGACGAAGCGACGAAGCGACGAAGGGACGCAGGGACGAAGGGGTGGAGGGAAGCGTCAAGTCACGATTCCCCAACGCTCGGTTTGTTAAGGAACTTCGAAGTGACGAAGCTGAAGGACGGCGAACTCCGTGAACAGAGCAACGGAAAGAGATTGACCACGAAGAACACGAAGAGCACGAAGATGGGATGGAGGGGCGGAGGAAGGCGTCAGGTCACAAATCCCCGACTCTCGGCTTGCCGATGAACTTTAAAGTGACGAAGCTGAAGGACAGCATCAAGCGTTCGTACTCTGGTTTCCTATCTTTAATTCCTTCGTGTCCTTCGTGTCCTTCGTGTCCTTCGTGGTGAGATAACGGACGGCGAACTCCGTGAACAGACCAACGGAAAAGAGTGACCACGAAGAACACGAAGGTGGGATGGGGGTGAAGCGACGAAGCGACGAAGCGACGAAGGGACGCAGGGACGAAGGGGTGGAGGGAAGCGTCAA
>SKZB01000257.1 GCA_007127615.1 Phycisphaerales bacterium
CCATCACCGCCAGGCGATGCGAACCTCCGGCCGACTTGACGTCATCGCGCGGGCCCACGATGAGGTTATCGAAGCCGTCCGCGACCCGGATCGCCCTTTCGCACTGGGCGTGCAGTGGCACCCCGAGCGAACGGATGAGCCCCGGTTCGGGCAGGATCTGTTCGACCAGTTCGTCGAAGCCGCCCGGCGCGGCGCTTCGATTCGCCGCCCCAGAACCGGCCCCTAGTCGACCGGTCGCGCGCCGATTCCGGCCCGAGCGCGGAGGTATTCGGCCATGGCGCGGACGGCGGCTCCCCGATGGGACCGGGCGTTCTTCTCTTCCGGCGACAACTCCGCGCTCGTGCACTCCGAATCCGCAAGCCAGAGCAGCGGGTCGTAACCAAAGCCGTTCTGACCGCGTGGCTCATCGGTGATGACGCCCGCAAACGTGCCGCGCGTTTCGTGCACGATCGATCCGTCGGGATCGGCGAGACACAGAGCGCAGACGAACCGGGCCGTCCTCCGTTCAAGCGGCACCCCGGCGAGCGACTTCAGCAGTTTGCGGTTGTTGGCCCGGTCGCGTTCGCCGCGCGGCATCGCCTCGAATTCATCCGCGGCGAACTGATCGCGTGCGTACCGCGCCGAGTACACCCCCGGCTCGCCGCCCAGCGCATCGACTTCAAGGCCGGAATCATCGGCCAGACACCGCCGCCCGGTCGCGCGCGCGTAGCCGACGGCCTTCAACCGCGCGTTCGCTTCAAAGGTCTCGCCGTCTTCCACCGGCTCGGCCGGCGGCTCCGCCAGCGCCCCCAAATGAGAGAGATCAATCCCCAGGGGCGCGAGAATCGCGCGAACCTCGTCAACTTTGTGTGCATTCGACGTCGCCAGGAGAATCTGCATCGCCGTATCGTATCGTCACCCCCCCTGCGGGATCCGCTGGGCACGGCCACATGATGAATGAAAGAATGTGCTTCAGGATTTTGCGCGAGTGACCCGCACGGATTCAGAAAAGGTACGGAGGCACGGAGGCAATGAGCGACGAAGCGACGGAGGGACGGAGCGACGGAGGGAGGGGAGGCGCACGGCAGTGAAAGCCCCGAACGGGCGCCGTAGTGTCGCCACGGGGGGAGGTGCAACCGTCACTCGTGACCCACACGATTTCCGGAAGACCCCACTTTGGTGCCGCCGCATTTGATTCCCCTCGGTAACTTTTGACGCCATCCGGGCCGCACCGACGAAAAACTGAGCAATCAGAGATCATTCACGTGGACCTCACATTTTCACCGGAGCGAACCGAATGAACCACCTGCGCGCCCTCATGGTCGGCAGCTTTGTGCCGAAATCCACCCTCGCCGATCTGTCTCTCGCGCTCAGCCGCATCGGCTTCGGCTTGATCATGGCCTTCGGCCACGGGATCAACAAGTTGCCCGGCTCGGAGGGCTTCGACGGCTTCGCGGGATTCGTCGAGAGTCTCGGCCTGCCCGCCCCGACCCTCGCGGCGTACATGGCGGTGTTCAGCGAGTTCATCGGCGGCATCCTGCTCGCGCTCGGGTTGCTCACCCGGCCGATAGCCTTTCTCCTGATCGGCACGATGGGCGTCGCCGCCTTTGTTGCCCACGGTTCGGACCCGCTCTTCGCCGCCGATGCGGACAACGGCAGCAAGGAGATGGCGCTGCTCTTCCTGCTCGGCTTTATCCCGTTCCTGGTGATCGGTTCGGGACGCTTCGGCGCGGACCACGGCCTGCGCCAGGTATGGAAAAGCCAGGGCTGATCGACCTTCCGCGCCCGAAACACCGTTCATTTACGCAGCCGTCAATGACGGCGACGGTTGCATGAACTGCGCGCACTTCGTCAGAAGCATGGCGCGATCGATGGGTTTCGGCAGATGTTCATCACATCCCGCGGCCAGACACTTCTCCCGGTCCCCCGCCATCGCGTTCGCCGTCAACGCGAGAATCGGCCGGTCGTAACCGTTCGCGCGCAACGTGCGCGTCGCTTCGTAGCCGTCCATCACCGGCATCTGCATGTCCATCAGAACGAGATCGAAGGCCGGCGCGGAGGGCGGGGAAGCGGAATCGCCACCTCCGAGGAGCCGGTCCACCGCCGCCCGGCCGTGCTCGTCGATCGTGACGTCCGCCCCGGCTTGTTCGAGGTGGTGTCGAAGCAGACGCTGATTGTCCGGACTGTCCTCGACCAGGAGGATGCGTCCGGATAACTTCGGCCGCGGGAGATTCGGTTCGGATTTGCTCCGCGCCCCTGCCCGCTGCACGATGGCGCGAAGAGACAGATCGTTCCAGACCAGGGCGTGCGCTTCCACCCGTGGGGCGGCGATGCGCACGGTAAAGGTGCTGCCGCGCCCGAGTTGGCTGACCACTTCGATCTCGCCGCCGAGCAATCGCGCCAGCCGCCGCGAAATCGTCAGACCGAGCCCCGTTCCGCCGAACCGGCGACTCGAACTGCTGTCCGCCTGGGTGAACGGTGTGAAGAGTTGCGCCGTCTGCTCTTCACTCATGCCGATACCGGTATCCGCGATCTCGAAACAGACCATGCCGGGCCGCTCGCCGGTCGCGTTTCGGGTTGCGCCTGCCTGATCACCGTCCTCGAACCGTATGCGGACCGTCACCTTGCCGTTCTCCGCAAACTTGATCGCATTGCCGATCAAGTTGATCAGGATCTGTCTCAGGCGCAGCGGGTCGGTTTCAATTTCGCGCGGGAGCGGCACTTCGTACTCAACGTTCAGCGTCACGTTGCCGCTCTCGGCCCGAACCTGCATCAGCGTGATGACATCGTCGAGGATTTCGATCGGCGAACAGATGGTCTTTTCCAGCGTGAACTTGCCCGCTTCGATCTTCGAGAGGTCGAGTATGTCGTTCACGATGCTGAGCAGATGCTGCCCGTTCCGGCGAATCGTCTGCAGCGCATTGCGGCGCTGCTCTATCGTCTGCTGGGGGTCGCCGAGCAGTTCGGTGTAGCCGAGAATCGCGGTCATCGGCGTGCGGATCTCGTGGCTCATGTTGGCGAGAAACGCACTCTTGGCGTGATCACCCGCCTGCAGCGTCAGCATTCGATCTTCCAGAATCGAGGCCTGCAATCTCCCCCGGTCGCGGTTCAGGCGGTAGAGACCCGATGCCAGCAGGAACGTCGCCACGAACGAGGCCAGCGTCAGCCAAAACAATCGCGTCAGGAGCGAAGCCAGCTCGGCCTGCACGTGCGACGCCAGCGACGTCGCAGCGCGTTCCATGCACGAATCGTACTGTAACTTGAACTCTTCATACTTCTTGCTGAACAGGATCGACTCGGCTTGCGCACGATCGCCCTGGCGCACTGCGGCGAATGCTGCGAGTTCCTTGGCCACCAGTCTCTGGTTGGCCTCATCGGTCGACCGGCCGATTTCCTGATCAAAGAGCCGCGGCGAGATCTCGCGCAGGGCGGTGATCGCCCGATCCAGCGCGGGCTCATGGCGGTGGTACCGCTCTTCCCAGGTGAGATCACCCGTCGCGGCCGCCATCCGCGCCGACATGGTCAGGATCTCATCGTAGTGCCTGATCGTGCCGGTCAGTTCCTGCACTTCAAGCTGATGCGTCAGGTGGTGCGTCAGGTACTGCCGCGCGGTGATCAGCGACCAGATCACGCAGATAAGAAGCATGGCCACCGACAACACGATCATCGTGATGTTCATGCGCACTTTCTTACTGACCGACTGTGAGTCGCCATAATCCATACGACAAACCTTCTGCTTCGCAGCAGATGTGGTCGGGACGGAATGCCCCGATCTGCCTCAACGATGTGTTATCGACCGACCCGGCCGCCCGCTGAATTCGCCCTCGCCGGAACGTGTTGAATTGCGACCAATCCCGCAAAGGTGCTCAAGCTGCTCCGTCGGCCGTCTCGTTTTCGGACGTGACGATCGCCCAGCTCGCGACTAGAATGCTGAGACCTGACAGCAAGGTTCGCGGGCCGGAACGGCCGGTCGTTCGCCCGCATTCACGAAAACCCCGATTGAGTTCACCCCGACGATGCATTTCGACAATCACCAGACCGTCATCGACGATCTCGAGGCGCGGATTTTAACGATCCGCGACTCTCTTTAACTACGAGAAGAAGATCTCCGAACGCGACCGCCTGCAGGAGAAGATGAACGAGCCGGACTTCTGGAACAGCCAGGAGAAGGCCCAGCAGACCATCGGCGAATACAAACTGCTCAAAGCCCAGACCGAAGGCCTCGAATCCGTCATCGTCGACTTCGAGGACGCCAAGGTCGGCTACGAACTCGCGCGCGAAGCCGGCGATGACGACCTGCTCAAGGAAACCGACGAACAGCTCTTCGATCTGACCCGGCGCATGGATCGCGTCGAGCTGCAGTCTCTTCTCGCGGGCAAGCACGACCATCGCAACTGCTTCGTCACCATCAACGCGGGTGACGGCGGTACCGAGGCCGACGACTGGGCTTCCATGCTCGAACGCATGTACCTCTACTACTGGGAGAACATGCACTGGAAGGCCGAAGAGATCAGCCGCGTCCCCGGCACCGAGGTCGGCGTCAGCGAGGTCACCTACCAGGTCAAGGGACCGATGGCCTTCGGCTACATGAACTGCGAGCGCGGCACGCACCGCCTCGCCCGCGTCAGCCCCTTCAACGCCCAGGGCAAACGCCAGACCAGCTTCGCCACCGTCGATGTCACCCCCGAGTTTGAGGAATCCGACATCGAAATCGATGAGAACGATCTCGAACTGACGACCTTCGCGCGCTCCTCGGGACCCGGCGGGCAGAACGTCAACAAGGTCGCCTCCGCCGTGCGCATCGTCCACAAACCGACCGGCATCATGGTCGTCGCCTCCACCCACAAGGCGCAGCTCCAGAACCGCAAGCAGGCGATGAGCATCCTGCAGGCGAAGCTCGAACAGCTCGAAGAAGAACGGCGCCAGGCGGAAATGGACGAAGCGACCGGCGGCAAGGTCGATCGCGGCTGGGGCACCCAGATCCGCTCGTATGTCATCTACGACAACCGCGTCAAGGACCACCGCACCAGCCACGAAGTCGGCAACCCGCAATCCGTCCTCGACGGCGACCTCGAAGGGTTCATCTACGCGGAACTCCAACGCCGCCGCGCGGAGCGGGAGAAGGTCGGGGCGTAGCGGACGGCCCCGCGGGAAAGAATATTCTGCCGGTGGATGATCTGGCTCGGTTCAAGCAGACCCAAGACCGAAAGATCGGGTCAAGCACGGGGCGCACGCTTCGCCGTAATGGTTGGTCCCGCGGTCCGATACACAATGCGTGACACTATGCATGACACAACGCATGACATCACGCATGACATCACGCATGACACCATGCATGACACCACGCGTGGCGGTCCCCCGTTCCCCGCGGCCACTGTCCCCGGCCATCCGTCACCACCATCGGCGTTTTGTTTCGATGGCGAGAAAGCACAACGACTGCGCAAACAGAAAGCCCGTCAGAGCAGCGCCACTGATCGCCGGTCCCCGTACCTCATGCACGACAAAGACTTCAGTGATCGCCCGACTCACCACGATGAATCCGATCGTGGCAAGCAACGTTGACACGATGCCGACGAGCACGATCGGCTTGATGCACGGTTGCGCCGAGTCCTTGCGGACCCTGAAGATGCACCAGAGAGCCGGAACCAGGTTGCCGGCGGCGATGAAGTAAAGTGTCGTGATGCCGATCGCGAGCGGTTCCCCCTCCGGCAGGAGCGCTCTGAACGGCTCGATGAGCTCGGCACTGCCGGACCGCCACACCGTCCGGTAGATCAACACGATCGTCACGAAGCACATCGTCGTGTTCAGAATCAGCAAGCCCGCGAGTTGCCGGCGATCGAGGCCGAAGATGATCGGCGGCCGCCGCTTGCCCGCGCGTTGCCGTTCGCGATCAAGGGCGGCATTCGTTCCGCATTCGGGACAGAGCGGCGAGCTGATCTCACGCAAGTCGTAGCCACACGTTCCGCAACGGCCTTCGGCAATCCATTTCCGTCTGCGGCCAAAACAGTAGCGATAGAGCGCGATGAAATCCGGCAGGAACGCAATCCAGCCCAGAAGCAGCGCCCACAACACGACACTCTGGAAGTAGAGATCCCAGTAGAAGTGCCATGTGCGCCAGCCCCTCGTGGACGCCAATGCCA
>SKZB01000503.1 GCA_007127615.1 Phycisphaerales bacterium
GCAGGAGGCATCCGCCGGAATGGTCCAGCGCATCCATCAGCGCCGACTCGCCCATGCGTTCCGGATCGCCCTGCGCCCCCCAGCAATATTCGGCGAACCAGTGTCGCAGCAGCGCAAGATGGACCTCCTCATCGCCCATGGATTCGACATCGCCCTTGCGCAGGCCAAGCTGGCGTACAGCCATATGCCGATACACCGCCGCGATGATGTCCTCATCATTCATCTCCGGTGTGACGTCCTTCGGGCAGATGCCACGACGTTTCCAGTGATCCAGCAGTTCGTCCCTGCCGAACCGCCCCAGTTTGATGTCCGTCCCGCGGCCGGCCATGTTGGTGGCGATCGTCACCGCGCCGAGTTGGCCGGCCGATGCGATGATCTCCGCTTCGCGCTCGTGCTGCTTGGCGTTCAGCACGTTGTGTTTGATGTGATGCTTCTTCGTCAGGATCTGCGACAGGTGCTCGGACTTCTCCACGCTGGTGGTGCCCACCAGAATCGGGCGGCCCATATCGTGGAAACCCTTGATTTCCTCGACGATCGCATCCCACTTGTCGTCCCCGGCCATGAAGACCAGGTCGTTGCGATCCTTCCGCACCACCGGCACGTTGGTGGGAATGACGATGACGTCGAGCTTGTAGATCTCGTGAAACTCCGTCGCCTCCGTGTCGGCGGTGCCGGTCATGCCCGCCAGCCGGTCGTACATCTTGAAGAAGTTCTGGATGGTGATCGTCGCCATGGTCTGCGTTTCCTGCTTGATCGGAACGCCTTCCTTGGTTTCGGCCGCCTGGTGCAGACCGTCGGACCACTGCCGGCCGACCATTTTTCGGCCGGTGTTCTGATCCACAATCACGACCCCCATCTCGCCCTGGTCGTCCGGCGCGACGACGTAATCCCGATCCCGCTGGTACACCACGTGGGCTTTGATCGCGTTCTCGAGCAGGTGCGGCAGGTCGATGTTTTCACCGACGTAGAACGAACCGATTTTCGCAAACCGCTGCGCCTCGGCGATCCCGTCGTGCGTCAGGTGCGCCTGCTTCTTGTCGAGCTTGACCTCGTAGTACTGCGTGTACTTGTCGCGCTCGGCTTCCAGCGTTGGCAGTTCGGCTTTGGCGGCTTCCATTTCCTCCCGCATCGCCGGAACCTTTGACTTCTCCCGGGCATTGCGGATATCGCCTTCCAGACTGGAAATCTTCACGAGACACGACTGTACCTTTTCGTCCGCCCGATCCCAGTCTTTCTGCTTTTCGATCAGGTGCCGCGCGATCTTGTCCGCCACGTCGTACCGCGGCTGGTTCTGGTGTGCCGGCCCGGAGATGATCAGCGGCGTGCGCGCCTCGTCAATCAGCGTGGAGTCCACTTCGTCAACGATGGCGAACTCGCGATTCTTCTGCACCTGCTCGCGCGGGCTCAGCTTCATGTTGTCGCGCAGGTAGTCGAAGCCGAACTCACTCGTCGTGCCGTAGACGACATCACAGGTGTAGGCAAGCTGCTTCTGTTCGGGCGGCTGCATGTGAAAGGGATGAATCGCCCCGGCCGTGAGCCCCAGCGCCCGGAAGAACGGAGCGGTCCAGTCACGGTCACGCTGCACGAGATAATCGTTCACCGTGACCACATGCACCTGCCGACCGGTCACGGCGGCGAGGTAACACGCCAGCGGCGCGACGATCGTCTTGCCCTCGCCGGTCTTCATTTCCGCGATCCGGCCCTCGTAGAGCACCACCGCGCCGATGATCTGCACGTCGAAGGGACGGGCGCGGAACGGCGGCTTGGATTTCGGATAGAGCTCGCGCACCGCCTCGTAGATCGGGTTCGGGATATCGAGGTACTGCCACCCCTTGATCGGCTCCGCGTTGCCGCGATCGTCCTCCACCGGTTCCCGCTCCGGCGCCTCATCCATCTTCTGTCTGGTTTCGGCGTAGAGCTTCCGGATCGATTCGGGCAACTGCGCGACATCAAAGTTGTGTTCGGGGTTGAAAATGTTCCGAATCCCGACCGCACGGTCCATCGCTTCGCGCGCCACCGCAAACGCCTCGGGCTGAACCTGTTCCGGACTCTCGCCCCGTTCGATGCGCTGGCGTAACTCATCCGTCTTGCCGCGCAACTGCTCGTCGGTCAGAGGTCGAATCTCCGGCTCGAATGCCGTCACCTTGTCGACGACCTGCAGGTACTTCTTCACCATGCGCTGATTGCGCGTGCCGAACACCTTCTTCATCACGGTATTGAAACCCGGGATGGCCATACATCACCTCGTTCTTGTTTATGAATTGGAATCGAACTGTGAGATCAAGCCGATCGCGCGCACTGACTGCGGCGCGACCTCTTTCCGTCGGGCGATCTCAGCGGGTCGGCGGGGGCAGATCGAGCAGCGCTTCTCGCAACGGTTCGGGGTGCAACCGCGTTCCGACCGATGGGCGCAGGGCCATCTCCGGCGAAGCGAAGGGCGGCAGATCTCCCGACCAGCTCAGGAGGATCAGCAGTTCATCCCCATGGTCGCCGCCGAGCAGATCGCGCGCGACGATCGCCACCGCCGTGGCCACCGTCCGCGCCGGTGAACCGTCCAGCAACACCCGCGTCTCCACCTGGGCCGCGCGCCCCTGCGGCGTGAAGCACGCCGCCGCCGCGACCGCCACCAGCGCGAGTAACGTCGTGGTGGTCACCACACCGCTGCCGGAACGCCCGTTCGGGCGCGCGGTCGCATCGCCTTCGGTCTCATGCTGCGTTCGGGATGGGGTTGCCGGGGTACTCATCGAATGACTCGAATCGATCTTGGAATACTGAAGTATCGTCACCTCACCGCCTCACGGCAAGGGGTGAAGCCCACCCGAGCCGGAAATCGACACATATCGGACAGAATCGCCCCTGAATTCATTCCCGGCGGCGCGTCCTGTCGGCGATTCATCCGCTTCCGCCGTAGGATGTCCCGGAATGTCTCGTCCCGCAGCATCCGTCACCCCCCCGCCCCCAGAGAACGGCCGAGCATCCGGAAAAGCCGGTCACGAGCTGCGCCTGCGCGTGGGGGGAATGAGCTGCGCCGGGTGCGCCGCCAGCATCCAGGGCGCGCTCGAACATCAGCCGGGCGTTCGGACCGCCACCGTCAGCTTCACCGAAGGCCGCGCCCGTGTTCAGGGCGGTGCGCTCGATCCCGCGGAACTTATCCGGGTCGTGCAGGGCCGCGGCTTTGATGCCACGATCGAAGAATCCGATGACGCACCCGCCCCCGATGAGCTGCGCACCGAGATCGAACTCCGCCAGCAGCAAACCGAACGCGCGTGGCGTTTCCGCGCGATCGTCGGTCTCGGCCTCTGGGCCCCGATGGAAACCTTCCACTGGACCGCGCACGCGTTGCACTGGCACTTCGGGTGGATGGGCTGGCTCATGCTGGTGGGTTCGACGATCGTCTTCGCCGTTGCCGGCGCGGGCTTCTACCGCTCGGCGTGGCGGGCCGCGAAGAAACGCACGTCCAACATGGACACGCTGATCTCGATCGGCGCGACCACCGCCTATCTGTTTTCACTCATCGTCATCATCGCGCAGCAGTTCGGCCGGCTGGCGGATCAGCCGCTCTACTTTGCCGAGGCCGCCGCGCTGCTCGGGATCATCTCCCTCGGTCACTGGCTCGAAGCCCGCGCCGCCGCCCGCGCCGGATCGGCGGTACGCGAACTGCTGGAACTTCAACCGGACGATGCGGAAGTGCTGATCAACTCCGGTGACGATGAGACCCACCTGATCCCCTCCCGCGACGTCATGCCGGGCGATCGACTGCTCATTCGTCCCGGGAGCCGGCTTCCCGTGGACGGGACGGTGATAGAAGGTGAATCGGAAGTCGATGAGTCGGTCGTCACGGGCGAACCGCTGCCGGTGCGCAAGGGCGAGGGCGAAGCGGTGGTGGCCGGCTCGATGAACACGACCGGCCGGCTGATCGTGGAAGCGAGCGTGGACGGCCGGCACACCACCGTCTCGCGCATCGCCGATCTGGTGCGCGATGCCCAGACGAGCAAGGCGTCGATCCAGCGTCTCGCCGACCGCATCAGTGCGATTTTCGTCCCCAGCGTCCTTACCATCGGCCTGCTGACCTTTCTCGGCTGGTGGCTCCTCGCGGGGGAGCCGATCATCGGTGTGATCGCCACCGTCACCGTCCTCATCATCTCCTGTCCCTGTGCGCTCGGACTGGCCACGCCGATGGCGGTGATGGTCGGCACGGGTGAAGCGAGCAAGCGCGGCATTCTGATCAAGTCCGCCGCTGCACTCGAACGGGCCGGAAACATTCGGCACGTGATCTTCGACAAGACCGGCACGCTCACCGAAGGCCGGCCGCGCGTGCACACGATCGAGCTCGACTCAAGCGATCATGACGAACACACCGTCCTTCGCCTGGCCGCCGCGGTCGAAAAGCCGAGCGAACACCCGATCGCCCGCGCGATCGTTCGCGCCGCGGAAGAACGCGCGTTGTCCATTGCGGTCGTGGATGAGTTTGAATCGCTGACGGGGGAAGGTGTGCGCGGCCGCGTGGGTGAACATCGGGTCGAAGTGCGGCGCGATGATGTTGCCAGTTGCCGCGTGATCGTGGACGGCCGACGGATCGCGCGGCTGACGCTGCACGACCGGGTGCGGCCGGATGCACGCGAGGCCATCGAAAAACTGCGCGGGCTGGGTCTGAAGGTGACGATGCTCACCGGTGATCGCCGCAGCGCGGCGGAGGAGATCGGCCGCGAGCTCGGACTGGAGCCCCCGGAGATTCACGCCGATGCGACGCCCGAGTCAAAGTCCGAGTTCGTGCGCGAACTCGAAGGCCGGGTGATCATGGTCGGCGACGGGATCAATGACGCCGCCGCCCTCGCCGAGGCGGACCTGGGGATTGCGATGGCCTCGGGGACGAACATCGCCATCGAATCGGCCGACGTGGTGATCCCCGGCGACCGGGTGCTGGCCGTCGCGGAGACGATTGATCTGGCGCGGCAGTCACTGCGCACGATCAAGCAGAACCTGTTCCTGGCCTTCATCTACAACAGCTCGGCGATCCCGGCGGCGGCGTTCTATCTGCTCGGGCCGCACGGCCCGCTCATTGCGGCGATGGCGATGGCGCTCAGCGACATATCCGTGATCGGCAACGCACTGCGCCTCAAGGCCCGCCTCGCCCGCGCCCGGCTCAGGTCCGGTTGATCGGCCCCGGTTGATATACACTGACCTGCCGCCGGCCTACGATTGATTGGTTGACGCCCATTCCATTCGTTCTTCCCGTAGAGAGCTCCGATGACCACGCACTTCGCCCGACGAGGACTCACGACCGCCACCATCGGCATGCTTTTCGGCGTACTGTTCATGGGATTGCTCGGTTGTGAGCGTCCGGGTGATCTCGGCGCCGAAGCCGCCGCCGAGACGGAAACCGCCGCGTACACGCTCCACTTCAAGGTCGATGGCATGTTCTGCAGCGGATGCGAGCAGACGGTGCGATCGCGCATCAGCGAACTCGACGGCGTGGTGAGCTGCGAGGTTTCCCACCGGGACGGAACGGCCGTGGTTCGGGTTCGATCCGAAGACGTGATCGACCGTATTCTAAGGGAGGTCGACGAGGCCGGATTTGAGATCTCGCGGTCGGATCAGCCCGCGTCCGGGAAGGCCCCGGACGACCGCATCGCAGCTACGGGCGACTGATGGGTGCCGCGGGCCATCCTGTGAATCATCGCGAATCATCCCGCATGATCCGGCATGATCCGGCATGATCCGGCCTGATTCCCGGACGATTTCGCATGCCCCGGGGATTACGTGGACGATTCGGCCGGGCCCGGCGCGTCGATACGGTAGGTCATGCGCACACAGTTGCCGGGCGGAATGAACTCAACTTCCGACATGAACGAACGCATCAGCATGATGCCGCGGCCGGAAGGCAATTCGATGTTTTCCTCCGCGGTCGGATCCGGCACGCTCGAGGGATCAAACCCCTCTCCTTCATCCTCAATCTCGATGGTGACGGCATTCGGATTGACCCACCAGCGGACGTGGATCGTGCGGCCGGGGTCTTCGTTGTTCCCGTGAATGAGCGCGTTGGCGAGGGCCTCTTCGGTGGCCAGCCGCACGGCGAAGCGCGCCGAGTCATCGAAGC
>SKZB01000455.1 GCA_007127615.1 Phycisphaerales bacterium
CCGCAACGAGACCGAACTGGCGGAGTTGAAGCAGCGCGCCCTTCAGGACATCGAGTCGGCGAAGACGGCCGCGATCAATGAACTCCACGCTGAGGCGTCCACGCTGGCCGTGTCGGTCGCGTCGAAGATTCTGCAGCGCGAGATCTCCGCCGACGATCAGCAGCGGCTGGTGGAACAGTCTCTGTCCGAAATGGCCGGTTCGAGCAACTGATCGCCTCGCCCGTTTGATTCGCCCCCTCATCC
Organism: Phycisphaerales bacterium; assembly: GCA_007127615.1. Classification (GTDB taxonomy): domain Bacteria; phylum Planctomycetota; class Phycisphaerae; order Phycisphaerales; family SM1A02; genus SKZB01. Next base: position 244 of record SKZB01000455.1, read on the forward strand.
ACCGGAGACGATCCTCTGATGGTCACGCAAGCCAATGCCCTCGCGTCCGTGTACGCCCGCAGTTTGTTCGAGCTTTCCGAACAGGCCGGCGGTCACGACAAGATCGCCGAAGTGGGCGATGAGCTGGAACAGATCTGCGAATTGATGCGGGCGGACCGGACGTTCCGGGAATTGTTCGCCTCGCCGATCATCGACCGCGAGAAACGCGGCGAAGCGATCAACCGCATCTTCTCGAACCGCATCACCGACCTCACGCTTCGTTTTCTGCTTCTTCTCAACAATCGCGGCCGGCTGTCGGTCCTCGAAGCGATCAACGACAGTTATATCGGCGTCATGCAGGAAGCATTCGGCCGGGTTGAAGTCAGTGTCTTTACGCCCGCGCCGCTCGGCGATGAGCAGCGCGACGTCATCCGCGGCCGTATTCAGAGCGCGATCGGGAAGGAGCCGATCCTGCATCAGTTTACCGAACCGGACATGCTCGGCGGGATCAAGCTCCGCATCGGGGATCAGTTGATCGACGGCTCGATTTCCACCCGGTTGAAGCGGATGAAATCCGACCTGATCACCAACGGCCCCGCCGCGATGCGCGAACGTATTGCGGAAATCATCGATGACGCCGGCGGAGACACGGGAGCGTAACCATGACCACCCTGACCCGATTTGCCACCATTCGCGCCTTTCGCCGTACGCTCAGCTTCGGGCTGCTTTGGATGATGCTGCTTCAGGCCGGCCCCGCGCTTGCGGACGGCGTCGCGCTGCGGGACCGCGTTCCGACGCTCACCGTGACGGGGCAGGCGAAACTTGAAAAGCCCGCCGATCAGTTGCGGATGTCGATCGGCGTGGTGACGCAGGATGAGCAGGCCGCCGAGGCGGTTCGGCGCAACGCCCGGCAGATGCGGCGCATCATCGAAGCCCTCGAAGACGCCGGCCTGACCGACGAGGAGTACTCGACCGGCCAATATCAGCTGACGCCGGTCTACACGCAACGGCCGCGGGATCCCGCCCCGGATTGGGCGCCGCGCATTCAGTCGTACCGCGTGGTGAACATGCTGCTCATCAGAACGGAGAAGCTTGACGAAGCGGGCAAGCTGATCGACGTCGCCAATGAAGCCGGCGCGAACCGGATTGAGAACATTCAGTTCGGCCTTGCCGACGCCCGCCGGCACCGGACCGAAGCGATCACCCAGGCGACACAGAATGCGATGGACGATGCCCGCGTCCTGGCCCGTGCTTCGGAACGCACGTTGCGCCGGATCATTACGATCGAACTGGACGCGGAATCGGATCATACCCCCCCGCGACCGTTTGAGATGGGTCGCGTCGCCATGATGGAAGCCGAGCCCACCAGTCTCGTGGCCGGCGACGTCACCATTCGCGCCACCGTGCGCATCGTTTACGAGGTCGGCGGGCGGTAAGGACTTCGGACCGTCGCCCGATGAACCGGAACCTCACATCCACGAACGACCACTCAGAAAATCACTCCAGACAGGAAACCAGCCGTGAAGATCAAGACCGATGAAATCACCTCCGTGATCAAACAGGAAATCGAGCAGTTCTCGAGTGAACTGGAGATTTCCGAAGTCGGCCGCGTCGTGGAAATCGGCGACGGTATCGCCCGCGTCTACGGCCTGTCCAAGTGTATGGCCGGCGAACTGCTCGAGTTCGACACCCGCGAAGGCGCGGTCATGGGCCAGGCGATGAACCTTGAACAGGACACCGTCGGCGCGGTGATCTACGGCAACTATCTCAACGTCCGCGAAGGCGACACCGTCAAGTCCACCGGCCGCCTGCTCGAAGTGCCGGTCGGCGAGGAAATGCTCGGCCGCGTAGTCGATCCGCTCGGTCGGCCGATCGACGGCGGCGCGCCCATTCAGGCGACGCAGACCCGCAAACTCGACATCGTCGCGCCCGGCATCGCCGCCCGGCAGCCCGTCACCGAGCCGCTGCAGACCGGAATCAAGGCCATCGATGCGATGATTCCGATCGGACGCGGTCAGCGCGAACTGGTCATCGGCGACCGGAAGACCGGCAAGACCGCCGTCTGCCTCGACGCGATCGTCAACCAGAAGCAGTTCTGGGGCACCGATGACGCGGTCGTCTGCATCTACGTCGCGGTCGGGCAGAAGGACTCGACCGTTGCGGCGGTGGTCGACTCGCTCAAGCAGCACGGCGCGATGGATTACACCATTGTCGTCGTCGCCGGCGCCTCCGCCCCCGCGCCGATGCAGTACATCGCGCCGTACGCCGGCTGCGCGATGGGCGAGCATTTCATGTGGCAGGGCAAGGACGGTAAAACGCCCAAGCACGTCCTCTGCGTGTACGACGATCTCTCCAAGCAGGCGAACGCCTACCGTCAGCTTTCGCTGCTGCTCCGTCGTCCGCCCGGACGTGAAGCGTATCCCGGTGACGTCTTCTACCTGCACTCCCGTCTGCTCGAACGTGCGACGAAGCTCTCCGATGAGAACGGTGGCGGCTCACTGACCGCCCTGCCGATCATCGAAACGCAGGAAGGCGACGTCTCGGCTTACATCCCGACCAACGTGATTTCGATCACCGACGGTCAGATCTACCTCCAGCCCGAACTCTTCTCCGCCGGTGTCCGGCCCGCGATCAACGTCGGGATCTCCGTTTCCCGCGTGGGTGGCGCGGCGCAGATCAAGGCGATGAAGGAAGTCTCCGGTTCGCTGCGACTTGACCTTGCGGCCTACCGCGAACTCGAAGCGTTCGCCCAGCTCGGGACGGAACTCGACCCGGCTTCCCAGCGGCAGCTTGACCGCGGTGCCCGCATGGTGGAACTGCTCAAGCAGGGTGAGTTCCAGCCGTTCGACGCGATCGACCAGGCGATTTCGATCTTCGCCGGCTCAAAGGGCTTTCTCGATGATCTGCCGATGGACAAGGTGCACAAATTCGAGGAGGAACTGCTCGAGTACTTCCGCGGTCCGCAGAAGGAGCTTCGCGACAAACTCGTCACCGAGAAGAGCTTCAAGAAGCTCGGCGACGACTTCATCGCCGCGCTGCGCGACTTCAAGGCCAACTGGAAAGCCGACTGAGTCTGATCGCACGATTCACATGATTCAACGGTTCCCCCCGAAGCCCGGCGTCCGCGATGCCGGGCTTCATTTTCTGACCGCCGTGAGCGTCCTGACCAACATGCCGACACAGAACCCGGCTCAACCCAGACAGCAGATGCTGGCGCACGCACTGGAGGCCGCCCGCCCGAAGCTGGCGGACTGGTTCTCCGGTGAATCACTGCGAGACTCGATTCACGCGTCTATCGAAGATGATCTTGACGGCGCAGTGACGATTGGCCCGGCGCACGAAGCGTCGACCGAAAAGCTCCGGCCTCAGCAGGGTGACCACTTCCTGATCAAGGTGGACGACCGGGTGAGTTGTATCGCGGCGTACCACACGCACTCCGACAATGAGCACCGGCCGAACCTGACGATTCTGCATCGATCCTTCGCGTTGACCGACTCGGCGGCGCTCGATGCGCTGCGAGACGCCGTCAAGCGGACATTCACCCCCGAAACCCTGACGTGGCTCTGCGTGTTTCAGCACGGTGAGAATCACCTGCCCGAACCCCCGTTCCGTATTCGCTCCCATTATCTTGCGCAGCAGGTGCGGGAAATTGCCGCCGCGCCCGTGGCCGCGGGGGCCGGCCGATTACGCGCGGTCGCGCCGGATTCGTTCGACTTCTACGACACTTATGTCGACTGGTACCGCGAGTTCTGGCGCCGACGGCCGGAGTTGGAGCCGCTGGTGCGCGTCGAGCCGCTGGAGGATGTGCGCATCTGTTACGACGATGGCGGTGTGCGGCTGCTGGAGTTGGACGGCGCTTTGTGCGGCATGATCGCGGCGCAGCGCCGGCGTGAGTACGGTCTGCGCGGCTGGCGCATCCGGGAGAAGGTGATCGCCCCGCCGTTCTGGGGGCACGGTCTGTCCACCGCGGCGAACGTGCTGCTCGCCCGCGCTCTGTCATCGGACCGGGCATCCAGGCACGACGATGCGATGTGGGGCACGATCTCCCCCCGCAATCACGCCTCGCTCCGTTCCGCGCAGCGCGTTGGACGACGGATCGTCGGAAGCACGTACTGGTGCGATCTCTGAACGCGCGAAACGCGGGTGGACGCATTGTTCCTCGCGTATTGATCAATTTGCGTCGTTGTCGGCATCCCCCACCGGATTCTCGATCCAGCGACGAAAGCAGGCATTGCAGAGCGTGAGGGCCAGACGTCGGTGCACCTGGTCCATCAATTCGCGTTCGGTGAAGTTCTCAAGTTCAGCCAGTAAATCGGCGTAGGTCGGCTCTTCCGGCGCGAGCGTTTCGCTGCCGTCGGCCGGGGGCGCCGGGTCGGCGATCGCCTCGATGCGAACGAGAAAGTACTCGCCGCGCCCTGAATGCACCAACCGGCCACAGCGATGGCAGAAGATGGCTTCAGTATCGCGGGTTTCCGGTCGATCCTGATTCATCGGCGGTCGCTCCGGTGGGTTTCGGTGCCGCATTCTCCGCTCATCGGATACACTAGGGCAATCTTCATTCGCTGGTCCGCTCAATCCCGAACCTCATTCCTGCAAAGGCGGTACTGAACGCATGGCTACAGCTTCAACCGGATCCGGTCCCCCCTCGTCCCCGACGCCGCTGCGGCAGGCGATCAACGCGGTTGCCGAGGCATGCCGGGTCGCCAACGCGGTGCAGAAGAATCTTGAGCAGGTGCGGCGGATTGCCAAGGATGACCGCAGTCCGGTCACGGTCGCGGACTTTGCCGTGCAGGCCATCATCCATCACGCCCTCGCGTTGCACGATCCGGACGTGGCGATCATCGGCGAGGAACACGCGGAGCAGTTGAAACAAGCCGATCAGCGTGCGGTGCTCGATGCCGTCGTCGAAGCCGTTCAGAGTTACCGGGAAACACTGTCCGAGGATGAGGTGATCGCGGCGATCGACGCCTGTGATCACGATGCCTCCGGCGATGCGTACTGGACGCTTGATCCGGTGGACGGCACGAAAGGTTTTCTGCGTGGTCAGCACTACGCGATTGCGCTGGCGCGCATCGAAAACGGACGGGTGACACACGGCGTGATGGGATGTCCGAATTTGTCGCGCCAGCAGACGCATCCGCTCGATCAGCCGGATGTGACCGGGACGATCTTTGCCGCGAATCTGGAGGGCGGCGGCTGGATGCTTCCCGCCAATGAGCCCGATGCGGAGCCGGATCGTGTATCGATCACGCCGGAAAACGAGTCGCAGGATCGAATTCGGATTTGCGAATCCGTCGAAGCGGCGCACAGCCGGCAGAGCGATACGGAGCGCGTGCTCGAACTGATGGGCATTGAATCCGACCCGGTTCGTCTGGACAGTCAGACGAAGTACGCCGTGGTGGCGCGGGGACAGGCGGATGCCTACCTTCGGATGCCGACGGGTCGATCGTACGTGGAGAAGATCTGGGACCACGCCGCGGGCATGTTGATCGCGCAGGAAGCCGGCGCGATGGTGACGGATATCACCGGCACACCGCTGGACTTTTCGCGCGGGACAACGCTTGAAGCCAATCGGGGCATCGTCTGTGCGGTCCCGCATCTGCACGGCCGGATCATCGAGGCGATTGACAAACTGGGCCTGGCCGCCGGCGCCCGCTCCGGCGGCGGATAGAAGATCGCGGCGTCCGATATCACAATGTGAACGCACCGGATTCAAGCGCCCCGGTTGAACCGGTCAAGAGGGCCGGCACGATGCGGGTTCCCGTCAACCGCGATAAGGGAAATTCAACGGAATGAGTTGGGACGCCTGGCTCACGATTGCAATGGTGGTGATGATGATCATCGCCATGATCCGG
>SKZB01000032.1 GCA_007127615.1 Phycisphaerales bacterium
TCCAAACGCGCGAAGAAGCGCTACGTGACGTTCAATGCGGCGGGTCAGAGCGAGACGCTGATCGAGGACCAGCTCTTCGGCCACGTTCGCGGCGCGTACACCGGCGCCGATCGGGACCGTGAGGGTGTCTTCGAGTACGCCGACGGCGGGACGCTCTTTCTCGACGAAATCGGTGACATGCCGATGACCATGCAGGCGAAGCTGCTGCGCGTACTGGAAACGGGAGAGGTTGTGCGGCTTGGCGCCAACGAGCCGCGGAAGACGGATGTCCGGTTCGTCAGCGCGACGAACCGCGATCTGAAGCAGTTCACCCAGGACGGACGGTTCCGCGAGGATCTGTACTTTCGCATCAAGGGAACGGAGATCCACATCCCTCCGCTGCGCGATCGAAGGGATGACATTCCCAGGCTCGTCAACCACGCCATCGGCCGGTACGCGACGGAGATGGATCGGCCGATTCCAAAGATCACCGAGCCGGCCATGATGCGGCTGGTGGCCTACGAATGGCCGGGCAATGTGCGCGAACTGCTGAATCTGATTCAGAAGATTGTCGTGATGAGCAGTGGGGAGTCGATCGAACTGCGCGACATTCCCGAAGAGATACGCGCCGGGGACCGGGATGAGGCCGGCGGCCTGGCGGGCGGTCTCGCCGGCGTCGGGCTCGACCGACTGGAAAAGGAAGCGATCCGGCAGACGCTCGCCATGACCGGCGGCAATCGCGAACAGGCCGCGCATCTGCTTGGGATCGGTGAGCGCACGCTCTACCGGAAGCTCAAGGAGTACGGTTTGCGCTGATGAGAAGCTCAGCCCGAAGAGGTAAAGAAATCTTCCGACATCGAGCCGGTATTCGAGTCGATCCGGATTCGGATCCACTGGACCTGACCACCCCGGGGGACTCCGATGTTGATATTCGGGGCGAAGCTGAAATCGTGCAGTCCGCCGTGCGGCGCGAAACGCAGATCGTTGTTCCCGCCCAAGCTGAGCCGCGCATTCAGGACGACGCTTCCGACGGTCCGGGCGCGGCCGGTCCCGAACTCCACCAGGTACGGCTCGCCCGTCTGCGGGTGTGCGATCGGCGTATTGGGTGAATCCAGGTGCGCCAACCAGTATTGCGCTGCGTTGTTGTCGAAACGCACGATGATCGGTTCGTCCGGTTGGGCCATCGTCATCACTTGCGCCAGCTCAATGTCCGAACTGACGATCGCGGCCGCCGCCTGAAGTCGCAGGCGCGTGTTGTCGGTAAACATCGGCAACACGATGACCGCAACCATGGCGATGATCGAAACCACCATCATCATCTCGAGCAGCGTGAAGCCGAGGCGAAGCGACGGGCCACAAGTACACCGGCACGGAGGTTGGCAGTCATGAAATGGCATCAAGGCGCGGCTTCCCAGGTATCCACGTCGTAGCCATAAGCGACCACGGCAAAGTCAACCGGAATCGGACGTGGGGTCGGGTCGGGCGAAGAAGTACCGGAGGTCGACGACGACGAGGAGGCGTTACTGACCAGGCCGGTGAAGAGGGAATACACGGTGCGATCGAGTGAATCCGCAAGATCGCTGACCGCCTGCGCTGAAAGCTTGGTCAGGTTCCGTATCTCCGATCGAATGCGTCCATCATCGTCGTACACCTGCGAGCCCGAGTCGGTGTACCCGTACCGGGTATCGAGGGCGTGGTCATAAAAGATCGCGGCGTGTCCCCGAAGGCCCACGCTCCGGGCGGCGACACGGCCGTAGATCGTGGAACTGTTCCGGGCCGCAAGGTTGGCCGTCGGCGCGTAAATGTTGCCCTTGACGACGGAGTCACCATTGAGATTCCAGTCGCGCAGGGTTCCATCCTCGGGATCAATGGAGAGCATGATCAGGCGTCGCGCATTGATCCAGGGGGCATGGCCGGAGGTGTCCCGGACCGACGGATCCGCTCTCTGATCACCGATATAGGCCTCATTCGCGTCCAAATCGCCGCCGATGTACATCGTCAGGGTGGCGTCGGGGGCAAGTTCAATCCATGAATCGCTTCGCATTTCGACATCCCCGAAGACGATCAACGTCGCGTTGCCGTTGACGCTGATTCCTGATCTGTCATTCATGCGCAGTGAATCGTCGACGGTCAGGGTGATGTCGCCGACAAGGTTCAACCGGCTTGTGCCGTTCTGCAGGCGGACGGTGCCGAAACGTTGGGAGCTGTCGATGGTGCTCGTGCCCATGACATTGTTGGGAGGGTTGGGTGTACCGTCGGGCCGCTCGGCATCGGGATCCGGAGGAAGAGGCATCGGAATGGTGTCTTCCAGGCCCCGCTGGCGCATGGTGGTATTCGTTGAGTTATTGACCAGCGCGCCGGAAGCGCTCTCACGATGCAACAGGACGGAATCCAGGGCAGCGGCACGGTGCTGCAACTGCACGCGACTTGAACTGGTCGCCTGCGTGCCCATGTGAATCGTTCGTCCGAGTTGGCTCATCGGTGATTCGGGCCAGCGCGCGATCACCGCATCATTGGACATCTGGAACGATTCCGCGGTGAACACCGCGAATTCAGAGAGATCGACGGTGACGATGTCGTTCACCGACGGTTTGATCTCAAGAACCCCGCGGGCGGTCTGTTCGATCGATCCGACCCGGGCGGTGCTGGTCAGAATGAAGTAGATCGACTCGGTGGTGGGCGGATCGCCGGTGATCTGATCGGTCAGCACGACATCCAATGTCGCGCCGGAGATGGCATAGTTGGACAGAATCACGCCGTCGCTGGGAAGGGCGTCAAACGTGCCTTCCGCCTGAAGCGTGGCGACCGCCAGTTCAATTCCGGTCGCCGCCGCCCACCGCGCCTGGGCGGTATCGGTGACGTTTTCTCCGATCAGAGGCGAGTTGTCACGGCTGGACAGATACGCCACCGTCACAATCGTGGCGGTCATCAGACTGATCAATACCAGCAGCATGGAGACGCCGCGCCGTGAAGACCGGCTGTTTGCATCTGTCAATCGTTTCGTTTGTTCCATGTTCGTGCTCCCAGTTGATCAGTACTGCGGCAGGCGATGATGACGGATCGCGCCTGACGCCAGCGTTTCGAACGGTTCCGGTGCCGCAGCAAACCAGAGGCGGTAGGTCAGCAGCCGAATCTCAAATGGATCGGTCGCGTCGGCGGTGGCGGTCACATCGTCGAGACCGTCCACCAACGTCAGTTCATTCAGAAGCCCCTGGCCGTCAAACTCGTTCCTGATGCGGCCCCAGTCCGAATTCGATGGGTATTCTCGATCCGCATGGTCAACCTCGAGCATTGACCAGTGCTCCGGGAATGAGACGTACGAGACCGACAGCGTGCCCTCGTTCCGGTCGTACTCCAGCCAGCGAAGCTCCGATGCGTGAACGGTTTCGCTCTTCTTCTGGTCGTTGAACCAGAGCACGATCTGCGGACCGCGCTGATCCAGGACGCAGCGAGCCGGGGCGATGTAGGCGTTCAGCCGCGCCTGGGCCAGACTGGACCGCACCATCATCGACCGGTTGTCACGACGCGTGTCCACGCCGACGGCGACGGCATTGAGCATGCCCGCAATGGCCGCGCCGACCAGGGCGGTAATGGTGACCGCCAGCATCAGTTCGAGCAGCGAAAGACCGTGTCGACGGTGGTGTCGACGGTCGTCGTGAGATGGAAAGCGAGAGGAATTCATGTTGAGTTCCGAACCTTCTGAGTGGTGCATCTTCATCAGAGTCCCAGGATGCCGAGGCCGAGAGCGCCGCCGCCGGACGTTCCGCTGGATCCGTCGGGTCCGACCGTCTCCTCCGCCGGCTGGGGCACGAACCGCGCGAGTTCGATCAGCGTTTCGTCGGTGCGGTCAAAGGCCTGAACGCGGACGTGATATCCGAGCACATTGATATCCGAACCGGGCAGCGTCTCCATCTGCTGCTGAACGGAAGCGCGTCGGCCGACCTGCCGGAACCCGGCCGGCATGGGATCTCCGTCCATGGCCGTCATGGTGCCCGGCGGCTCTTCGTATCCGTGCCAACCGGCCAGTTCCTGGTATTCGAGCGTGGCCAGCCGGCCCATCAGCTCTTCCGCCGCGATGGTGGCGGCAATCCGCTGCTGCGCTTCAAACGCATGATGCTGGCCTGCGGTCACCGCCAATGTGACGGCCATCACGACCATCAGCAGAATGCCGACCGCCATGAGTGATTCCAGCAGCGTGAACCCGCCGCGAACTCGTTGTCCGGATTGTGATCTGTCGGTGACCGCCACGATGAAGCTCCTGCCTGATCCGTGCACCTGCCATCTGCTTCGCAGGCCGCACCGATGGAATGATCTGCTCTATTCATCGAATTGAAAGGTAGCGCAAGTCAGATGGGTCCCGGCAGAGAGCCGCGGAATCCACTGAAAATGGCGATCCAGTTGGTACACCCTCTACGTTTTTACGTCCGGGGTCCGATAGGCCGATCGACATCGGCCCCTGCCGGTCCGCCGGTGGCGGTCGGGGGCGGGGCGCCACCGCGGCGTTGGGCGTATCATGCAGCGGATGCTGCCGCCCGGTTGGACCGGGTGGATCCGTCTTCGAAGGCGTCCGGCATTCGTGACTTTCGTGGCTTTTCTGACATGCCCTGGCTTCTGTACCGCTACATCCTCGGCGAGCTCCTGCGCACCTTCCTGCTGACCGCGACGATTCTTGTCGTGGTGATCGCCTTCGGCATCACGCTGCGTTCATTTGCCGGAGAAGGATTCTTTTCTGCGACCGACGTTGCTCGGTACCTCGTTCTGGCCACCGTCCCCATGATGCAGTTTGCCCTGCCGTTCTCGGCCGGCTTTGCGTCCACGATGGTGCTCTACCGGCTGACGAGCGATCACGAAATCATGGCGGCGGCGGTCAGCGGCGTGAGTTACCAGCGATTGCTCGTCCCCATCTTCGCGCTCGGCGTGGCGTTGACACTCATCATGGTCATTTTGACCCAGTGGATGATTCCGAAGACCTGGGACGTGATGGAACGAACCATCGCGGCGGATGCGACGCGAATCTTCCAGGCCTCGATCGACCGGGGAGCGCCTTTCGGCCTCGGGAACATCCAGATCTACGCCGACCGCATGCGCGTCATCGTGCAGCCGGGGGACACCACGGCGGATACGCGCATGAGACTCTCCCGGGTGGTGGCGGTCGAACTCGACCGGGAAGGGCGGGTGGAAAAGGATATCACCGCCCGCGACGCGGTCGTGGACATCTACCGGGAAGGCGGCGACACGTTCATCAAGCTGCTGATGAACGATACGGTCATCTATGACGGCAGCAGCGGCCAGCTCGCGCGGATGCCGGAGGTCGAACCGCCCCAGGCCATCGTCGTGCCCAGTGTCCTCCACGATGAGTTGCGGGCCAAAACGCGCGGTGAGTTGCTGAAGATACGTGATCAGCCGGATCTCTACGGCCGCGTCGTCGATGATCGTCTGGTTCTGGCGAATGCGATCACCGAGCATCAGGCATGGGGGCAGTTGGACCGCCAACTGCGAGAAGATGGCCGTATCGAGCTGGTGCAGTCCGGGCCGAGTCGCCGCCGATACGTGATTGAAGCCGATTCGATTTCGAGGGGACGACTCGAGCGGAACGACAACCGGGCGATTGAGATTCGACAGTTTGAAGGCGATACGGCGCTGCGGCGCATCAACGCCGAATGGGCATCGATCACGCGACTGGCCGGAAGCGCGCTGGCGGGGTCAACCTACGATCTGGAGCTGCGCAATGCTGAAGTGATCGACGTGCAGGCGGAAGGTCTCGTCAATCGGCGTGAGCGGCTGATCGATCAAAATCTGATGATTCGCGGCGTTGACGAAATCGACTGGACTCTCTTTCCCGCTGAAGAACTGCTGGTCGAAGCCCGTCGCCTGATCGAAGAAGCGAACGCACCGCTCCGGCGACAAGTGCAGGACTTGGAAGAAGAGATCGCAGACCTTCGCTACGAAATCGATGCCCGTATCATGGCGCGCTATGCGCAGGCGGCGACGGCCTTCATGCTGCTCTCCATCGGCGCGGTCCTCGCCATGTGGCTCCGCGGCAGCGTGCCCCTGGTCATCTACGTCTGGGCCTTCGCCCCGGCGGTCCTCGGACTCA